>JANYBI010000680.1 GCA_025360875.1 Lentisphaerota bacterium | reverse complement strand
CCAAGCTCCAAACCTCCAAGCTCCAAACAAAGTGGAAAAGAAGAAAATATCAGACTGACACCATTAAACATGAAAATTCATGGATTTATATAATTCTGGAGAAAATTAATGACCAAGAACCTGATGGTGGCGTTTGCGATCTTCGCAGCGGTGATGGCGCACCTGAAGACGGCGGCAACGGCGGCGACAATCGATGTCAAAACATCTGAGCAGCTTACCGCAGCGCTGGCCGGTGCGGCGCCAGGAACTACAGTGGCTGTGCCTGCAGGAACTTTCAAGGCGGGCAACCTCTCTATCCCTTCAGGCGTAACCGTCAAGGGTGCTGGAGCCGAGCAGACGATTATCGACGCGCAGGGCAAGAACTTCGGCATGCTGATCAAGGATGCGAGTAACGTGACGGTGTCCGGAATCACGTTGCAGGGATCGGCTGTCGCCGGCATCCGCATCGAGGGCGGAGGCGACGTGACGCTGTCCGGACTCCGTGTGCTGCGCAACCTCTGCGGAGTGAATGTGATGAACACCGGGAATGTCAGGATCGAGAACACTGTCATTGCCGACAACCGGAACGGGATCGCCTTGAACGGCGTGAGCAAAGGCGTAATAGTGAACTGCACGCTGGCGAAGAACTATGCGACCGGGTTCGGCGTTTCGCAGTGCCGTGGAATCGTCGCGTTCAACAACATCGTGGCCGGCAGCGACATCGGAATCTATCTGCCGCTTAACAACGAAGGGCTCCAGTTCGACTACAACATCTGGAACTGCACGGGCATCGGCAGCATGGAAGGTGAATATGTGCGGCACACAGTTGCCGCGTGGAGCTGCCTGAGCGGCTTGGAACGCCATTCCGTGGGTATGTCGATTGTCTTTGCCAATCCGCTCCGGGATGAGTACTGGGCTGTTTCTTCAATGCCATGGCGGCCTTCGCATGTCGTCACCTCAGGCTGGGGTGTCAGGGAATTCGCAGGGATCAAGTCACCGGTTTCGGACATGCGCGGCGAGCCCTGGGGCAAGGAAATGGATGCGGGTGCGTTTGCGACGGCCCGGCTAAACGTCGGATCGCCGGACGGCAAGCTGGTCGTAAAATCTGAAGATGGAGTGAAAAGTGCAGGCGTTTTCCGCAAGGATGGCAGGCTGCTGTGCTACCTGTTCCAGGGTCTGCCACTGCACAAGGGCGAATACGAGTTCTGGCTGTCGGGACGCGACTTCCTCGCCAAACCGATCGAGGCAGGTGACTGCGAAGTTCGCATGCTAGAGAGCCAGGTTGCCGCAGAACATATGGGCTACGCCGCCAACAAGGGCATCGAGAACTACGGCGCAAACGCCAATGAGATGAGCGTGCTCGTGATCGCCTACGCCGACGACGGGCAGCTTGTAGCCGGTACCGGATGGCAGGAGCGGAAAATCAATATCACTAAACAGGATCCGGCGACGGGCAAGGCGACCTGGGCGTTCGGAGGCGATTCGGAAATCGATGGGATCGCCATGGGAACCGGCAGTGTCGCATACGTGATCAAGGCGGCAGGAAAAGTCA
This sequence comes from Lentisphaerota bacterium, assembly GCA_025360875.1. Lineage (GTDB taxonomy): Bacteria > Verrucomicrobiota > Lentisphaeria > Victivallales > GWF2-50-93 > GWF2-50-93. The sequence goes on along the minus strand of JANYBI010000680.1, from coordinate 15,713 downwards.
TGGAGATGGTGAAGATTGACACTGCCACCGGTGAGGCCATGATGTGGCCCGACAAGGATTACCGTCTCTATTTCCAGAACCTGCCGCACAACATGGGAAGGAACCAGCTGGCTTTCCTCAACGGACGTCTTTTCCTCGCGGATCCGCCGGCGAACAGGATATTGCATGCCTCCGCGGAAATGCCTGATTTCAAGGAGCAGTTCCAGATACCGTCCCCAACATCGCTCTCAGGCGACGATAAGAACGGGCTGGTCTGGCTCGTCAGCGAGAACAAGACGGTGCTCGCAATCAATGATAAAGGTGAAATCAAGCAGCGCTTCGAAGGTGTCAAGAAACCGCTTGCCGTAGCCGTCCGTAACGGACGCATGGCGATCGCGTCTGCCGAAACTGGCAAGGTGCACATGTTTGACGCGGCCGATCCGGCCGCCTTGAAGCCGCTCTTCACGATCGGCACAGGAGAGGATCCGGTCGGACCGATACAGCCTGACCGTTTTGAATTCAAGGACAGCTCCCTCGGTGGCGCACCGTGCGGCCGTGTTGGTCTTGCGGTCGGGCCGAAAGGGGAAATTTCGGTACTCCACAATTCGCGCATCGCCATGTTTGATCCGCAGGGCAAGCTCATTCGCGACACCTGGGCGGATTTCTGCTGGGACATGATCCCGATTGATTTCAAAGACGGTGCGCCCACCGGATTCTACAACGGCAAGGGCACATCCTTCCAGATCGATGCGAAGAAGAAGACATGGCAGCCTTATGCGAACTGGGTGTTCCCGAAGGACAGCACGATATGGATGTTCTTCCCCATGGGCGGCAAGCGCTACGCGATGGGACAGCAGGACCTGAAGAAGTACTATGCAAACGGCAGCGACGCCAAGACGTGGATCGTCTGTGAATTGAACGGATTCGTCGGCCGTCCAGTCAGCCAATATATGTATTCGGAAAAGGAGAAGGCGTGGGTTGTCCGCTCGGACAGCAACAACGACGGGGTTATCGATGACAAGGACGAGTTCAAGGTATGGACCGATGCGGAGGGAAAGGCGATCAGTCCTGCCGGCCATTTCGCGACCGTACCATATATTTATCCGGCACGGGACGGGTCCCTGCGTCTGGTTTTCCAGGGTGATCACGTCGGCGAAACTCCATGGAGGGAACAGGTCCCGAACGCCCGTTGCACTTACATTCGGATCGAGCCTGATGCGAAGGGAACACCGTGCCTTGTCCTGAAAAAGGAGGACGCGGCGCTGATGGTTGACACAGAGATGCCGTCGCCGTTTGATCTTGGGAAGACGGATTCCCTGACACGTATTGCTGGCGGTAACGGCGTACTTAATCTTCCTGACGGCGGCTGGATGTACCAGCCCTGGCTGCAGAATTCCCCTGCGACAAAGATGCTGGGGCCCAATGGCGGTGGGACCGATGTCGCCGGATTCGACAAGACCGGACATATAAGGTGGTTCCGTCCACTGACCGAGGCCGGCCCGATCATCGGTCTCTCCTCAATGAATGGTCTGCAGATGGTCGGCTCCGCATGGGAGACGGAGATGTATTCCATGGACAAGGACGGTCTGGCGACCGGAAATTTCGCCCTGCCACTCGCCGCACATTACCGTTTTGGTCTGATGGATCATCCCAACGTTTTCCAGCCGTTCAAAGGCAATGATGGCAAAGAATATTTCCTGATGGGCGAGTTCATGAGCAACTGCGTCAACTGGTTCCGCCTGATCAACACCGATTCGATCCGATATGAGACTGTTCCGTTGAAGATCGACAAGGCACGTTCCGAAACGCTCCGTACCCAGACGGTTGAAATCGCCGGCAAGACGACCGCGAAGTCACCTGTCGTCAAGGTGCGCAAGCTGCAGGCTCCGATGCCGATCGACGGGGATCTCGTCAAATGGCGCAAGGCCGGAATTGCTCCGATGATTGTGATTACGCCGGAAGGTTCCGCAATCAAAGGTCCGGCAGACACCTGCGCCACGGTGCGTATGGCATGGGAAGGAGACAACCTCTACGTGCAGGTCCTGAAGTTCGACGACAAGGTGGTCATGTACCAGCCGGCATCGAAATTCTACATGCAGGACTGCATCGAGATGTCGATAAACGGCTATACGATCGGCGGATTCAAGTACAACATAACCCGTGTCCGCGACGGTGGCGATTTCATCTTCCGCGACCGCTGGTGGGGCGAAGGAAAGGGCATCAACAAGGCGCTGGATCCGCAGCTTGCGCCGCGCAAGGTGACAGTGCTGGACAATGCAAACGACGTCGAGGAACGGAAGATCATCGAAAGCCTCTACGGTGTCGATCTGTCGAAGTCGCCGGTGATCGTCTACGAGTTCAAGCTTCCGGTTTCGGAGGCGTACAACAAGGACCAGTCGTTCAACAAGGAGATGAGCCTGCCTGAATGTCCGCTGCAGATGAAGAGCGGATCTTCCTTCCGGCTCGGTTTCCTGATCGACGACAGCGACCAGCCTGGCGCGGACGTCCAGAAATGCATCGCCTGGCCGGCCACCTACAACACCTGGGCGGGATTCGACCAGCACGCGGAAGCGATCCTGGAGTGATGATCTTAAGTCAGCAGGTTGGCGAAAGTAATTGAGTTTCCCTATATATTAATGGCACCTCTAAAAATCATCCCAGGCTGGAATTATGGTAGGAGATCCTATATTTGATAGGGCTCCTGCTGAATTTCTTGCGGAACAGGGTTTACGAGGTTTTTATCGAAGGATTCTCCGATAAAGCTCTGGATGGGCTTATGGAGCGTCGCGGGTCCCGGGACCCAGTCGAAATGGATGCAGTGCCGGAGCGCGTGGTCATGCCTGAGAGTGCGGCTCTCATGGAATATCCCCGGAGGAATTATGGTGACTAGAGACGTAGACGAGCTCATAGTCGAAGAGACGGCGCCGCGATTCGATCAGGTCGCCGGATTATTTGCCCTGCCAGAAATAGCGGATCACAGGGGAAAAGAGAAAGCTGCCGGACTTTATCCGTCCGGAACTGAAATCGGTATGAAAACTTCCTCCGTCACCTTCCTGGCCATTGGAATAATCCTGTGCTATTAATCATAAAATTGTCCTATTGCACAATACATCGTTTAATCATATATTCGAAGCTGTCGGAACAATAATATTATAATATGGAATACAATTAAATTAAACATAGGAGACGCATGATGAACTGCACGATTCGAAAGATGGTGGTGATGGGACTGGTGCTTATGTCGGGAACCCTAACCTGGGCGCAGGCGGCCGGACCGCTGAAACTCCTGCTTCCCCTGGTGCGGACGGCGTATCAGACGAATGAGATCATTGATGTCACCGTTCAGCGCGCGGCCGCCGTGCCCGGCGAACTGAAAGTGAACCTGTCCGACTCTTCGGGAATACAGATGGCGTTCACGTTCCCGGCTGCGCGTGCGGTGGAGCATCTCCACATGAACGGAGCGCTGCTGAGGCCCGGAAAGTATACGGTCACTGTGGCCGACGGCGCGGCGACGGCCAACACGGAGTTCGAAGTATTCAGCAATATCCGCAAATCGAGCTACCGGCTCGTCAACTGGGGCACTGCCCAAGGCAAGGATCAGCTTCTGCAAGGCGCCGACGGCTTCGGCTACAATCTATTTTACGGTCAGGCGCCCGGCGATGAACTGATCCGCGCCGGCGTGGATGCGATGGGCGTGTGCGTGATGAGCGGCGCCCACCAGATGGATCTGCGCATGGAATGCGACTGGTCCGATCCTTATGTTACGCGCGGAGGCACCCAGCGCGTCGCCAAGAAGGCGTTCGAAGACCGCAGCCGCGGCAACGTACCCGGCGTGCACTTCTACGACGAACCCGGGCTGACATGGTGGAAAAATCCGGCGACGGGTGAATTCGGCCCGCATGGTATCCCCGCACAGGTGCGTTCGTTCGAGGCGGCATTCGGGCGTCTGGCGCCGGACATCACAAAGATAGATCCGAAAAATCCAGCCGACGTCGCCGCATGGAAGCATTGGGCCACCTGGAAGCTAGGTTTCATGGATTCCGCATGGAAGGAATCGCAGTTCGGAGTCAGCTACGTCCGCCCTGACATGATCTCGCTCACACAAAGCCAGTATGGTTTCAGTGCGTTCACCGACGGATACTACTTCAACGTGGTCCGCAGTCTCCCGATCATCAGCGGGCACGGCGGCTATCATGATTCCAGCCCCGGTTACTTCAATCCGTCATACACGCTCGAAATGGCCCGGGCCCGCGACCTGACGCGCGACTGCTGGTACATGCCGACATGGTTTGGCGTGACTACGCCGGACGAGTTCCGCCTGGAGCAGAACCTCTCCTTCCAGACCGGCGTTGAAGGCATGATCACGCCTCCGGAACTGGATCCCTCCCGCAAACCTAAGGCGCTGGAAGCGATACTCGAGTGCAACAAGGCAATGGCCCGTCTCGGTACGATCTTCACTACAATGCCCATCACGCGTCCGCCGGTCGCGATGCTCTATTCCATCTCCGACCTGATTGAGACCCAGACCGCCGACCATAACATGAACTACGCCTCAGGCAGCGAGCAGGGAAAATGTGGCGTCTTCACCTATCTCGCCGGCAAGATGCTCCAGCAGCAGTTCCTCCCAATCGTAGACGAGGACGTGGTCGACGGCACGCTCGCGGCCAATCACAAGGCGATCATCCTGCCTTCGATCCGCTATCTCGATCCTGCGGTTGCAACTGCGCTGGAAGACTTTGCCGCAGGCGGCGGACTCGTTCTGCTTGCCGGAGACTGCAAGGTGCAGATCAAGGGAGCGGTCAACCTCGGCGTCAATCCGGCGCTTCCCGACGAGAAGACCATAGACAAGCTCATCGAAGAGATCAAGAAGGATGGCAAGGGCGAGTGGGGACGTCTTGACCCCTACCAGACCGTCGCAAAGCATTTCCAGGGCACGGAGCCGCTTGCAAAGGCGATCAAGGCCCAGCTCGACAAGGCCGGGATCAAGCCCATATTCGGATGCGACGCATCCGGAATTGTCGCCACCAGGCAGGCCGAAGGCGACATCGAATATCTGTTCGCCGTCAATGCGACGCCCGACGCCGCTTCACAGAGCCGCAACGCGATGAAGGCAACCAGCGCCACCATCGCCCTGCCGGCGGACGGCAAGACGGTGTACGATGCCATGCAGGGCGGCCCGGCCAAGGCTAAAGAGAAGTATGATTTCGGCTGCGGCCAGATGCGGGTCTTCGCCCTGACCAGCCGTCCGATCGGCGCGGTGAGCGTCGCGACCCCGGCAATCACGAACGACCTTACACAAATGAAGAACCCGATCTCGTTGCGTCTCGCCGCGACCGTGCTTGACAACAAGGGCGGCGTGCTAAGCGGCAGCGTTCCGCTGCGCATCCGCTTGCTCGATCCCAAGGGTGCAACACGCTACGACCTGTTCCGTGCAACAAAATTCGGCACAATCGAGCTCGAACTTCCTCTGGCGGCCAACGATCCGGCAGGCGAATGGAAGATCGTCGTCACCGAACTGCTGAACAACACCGAAGGCCAGGCGATTGTCCGCTACCAGCCCGCGCCGAAATGCGGTGCACTGGCCGGTATGACCCGCCGCGCCGCCATGCTCGGCGGTGAAGAGGCCAACCTTTTCCGCTTTGCGCGCGTGAACCACGCCGTGACCATAGTTAAGGGCACGGGCGACTACAATGCCGCCGCCGAACGTCTGCAGAAAATTCTCGCGCCGTGGGGCGTCAAATGCGCCATCGTCAACGCCGCCGACGTGAACAAGCCGCGCTCGCTCACCGAAGTTGAAGCCAGTACGTGGGTTGGCATGACCTTTGCAGGTTCCGGCCAGATCAAACCCGGCGAAGGCAACCCGCTCACTGTGGCCGGATTCGCCATCGAAGGCCCGGTCATCCTGCTCGGTACCCCCGAGGACAATCCGCTGATCAAATTCCTGGCTGACCAGAAGTTCCTGCCATACGCCCCGAAGACCGGCGAGTTCCCCGGCGCAGGCCGCGGCTATCTCGCATGGCAGCGCGACGGCATCGGCAAGGGCCAGGAATCCATCACCGTCATCGGTTATGACACCGACGGCATAAGTGAAGCCGTCGGCTCGCTCTACGAAGCCGTAGCCGGCCTCGACCCGCTGACGCCCTGGACTTTGCCGCTTGCGAATTCGATCAAAGCTGCACAGTAAGGGATTGGCAGGGAGCTGATTAAAACTTCCTCTGTATATTCAAAGCTGTCGGAACAATAATTTCGTAATCTAGGGAACCTCTAAAAATTCCCTTAAGGAGTAGCTGATGAAAAATTGTCTTGAAGGAATTGTGTCGATGGCGCGTCTGTGCCTGTCGGGAACATTTGCCACATATGTCGCCATTTCCGCAATGGCCGTTCCGGCAAAGGCGGCGACTCTGGAAAAAATCATTTCGCGCGAGGATCCGAAATTCAACTGCGCTAATTCTGTTATGACGGTCGGGCGCGACGGCAACGTCTATCTCGGATCCAATGTGCAGGGTGGCGCATATGTCCTGAGAGTCAGCCCGGACGGCACGAAACGGCTCGGAGGCGACGTGATCTACGCGCTGACCAACGCCACTGCCAACGCCGACGGCCTCATCGCCACTGCCAACGCGCATTTCAGCCACTCGGTAAATATCTACGACAAGGAGTTCAAACATCTTGTTGTCTGCAACGAGTTTTTGGTCAACGACCAGGTCGGCTGGGATGCGCCGTCACGTGTCGAGGTCGGTGCGAGCGGCGATTTCTACGGGATCGACCAGCACAGGTTGCGCATACTGCGCATCAATAAGGACGGCAGGATAGTTCAGGCATACGCGTTTCCGGCGGATGCCAAGTCCTGGGATTTCCGCGTCTGCGAGGCGAACAAGTCGTTCTATCTTCTCTCACGGGACAATACGATGCGCCGCATGAGTTTCGAAGGGAAAATTATCTGGACGCAGAAGATTGGTCCGGCCTTCACCGTGGCCGATGACGGCGCCGTGCTGTATCTCGCAGGGAACACGCTGAAGAAGCTTTCCGCCGATGGACAGCCTCTTCCTGATCTGGCTCTGTCGATACCGGCGGATAAATTTCCAGTCACAGCCATTGCGCTGTGCCCGTCCGGTCTCGTCGCCAAGCGCGCACATCCTTCCGAACTTTTCCAGTTGTATGACCTTGCGGCCGGTACCCTCAAAAGCGCTGCGTCATCCGTCCATGAGAAAGTTTCAGTGGAATTCCCGGCTCTGACCTGGACCTCGGGACAGGCTATTTCTTTTTCAATCAAGACCAGCGGCGTACCATTGCGCTGGCGCGTATGGGCTACGTCACTGGGAGTTTCCGATTGGCGGGAGCTAGAACTGAAGGACGGGAAACTTTCCGTTCCTGCGGATTTCGCAGGACTCTACCAGATACGCGTTGCACCGACGCTGAATCCGACAGCGCAGTCGGAATATACTCTTCGGGAAATCGTTGAAGTGCGGATACCTGACAGCAAAGGGACAGTCAGCGTATGGACTCCGCTCAACCGGATCTGCTGGGCGAGGGGAGAAGCGATTCCGGCGGGGATCGTCCTGCGCAATGGTGGAAAAGATGTCTCGCCAGTTGTCCTGGAGTTGATCCAGGATGGTACACATGCCAAAGTTTTTACAGCGAATCTCGATTTGACTCCCAACAAGGAAAGCACATTCACAGTTCCAGCTGATACGACTGCGAAACTCGCATCCGGACGTTACGAACTGCGGGTGGAATTGGCAGGCTTCACATGCGCCGCCCAGCCGATCCGGATAGGTGAACCGTTGAATGCTGCTCCGCCATTCCGGACAACTTTGCATGGCGACTACACCAATTTCAATTCCACAGCCAACGTCTGGGATTTTGCGGATTTCGCAGAATACATTTTGTACAGCTCGAAAATGCTCTGCATAAACCAATACGTGAACCGCACTTTTGCAGGACGTTATAATTTGACTTTCCTGAATGACGCCGACGGCGCCCCGCTGCTTGCTGATCTGAAGAAACGCCTTGAGACCGTTCCGGACGGAGTATCTCCGCAGAAGGCAGACTTCGGTTTTCCTCAGGCGCATGTCCTCGGGACATTCAGCGCGAATGGAATCCTTGAGTGGCTTCTGCTGGTGAACATGGACGCCGCCCTGCCGCTCGGAACGCCCACCGGATATTGTGGTCCTATCACACCGGAGTGGGCGGGCAAGGAGATTTCCATTTATACTGCGGCATTGCGCCAGTTCCCTTCATTTCAGGGCTGGGACTGGGTCGCCAACTGGTGGGTGACCGATTATAACAAGCGGTTTGCGTCACCGGAAGAGAAAACCAATTATGAAGCGGCATTGAAAAAGGCGAACGAGACTGGCGAGTGGAGCCCTGTCCTCGACACGATTGGCGACAGGACGATCAACTGGCAGACCGATGCGCAGAAGGTGTTCGGGGACGCACTGGACAAGGTTGATGCGAAAATGCGGACATCCTCATCCGGACCATACCGCCGTCCCGAGGTCTATCCGCCAATCAGCTTCTCGAACGTCGACGAGGTTGACCTCCATTTCCAGGCCGAGCAGATAACCTGCCCGAACTGGACACCTCACGCCGTGGACTTCTACAAGCGTCCGGGCAAGCCGGCATGGCATCATCCGGAACTGTTCAACGACAGCGGTACCGGCGAACAGATCCTGCCGATGAGTTTCCTGGCATTGATGCGCGGAGTCGACGGCATCGGCAACTCCGGCACCATTCCGAACTGGGGCGCTCTCCCCACGGACTCGCGTTCAGGCTATCCCGGCACGGCGTCCGTGTTCCGGGCGCTCGACGGGTTTGGACTGCGCTATGGCCCTTGGCTGACCAGGCTGGAGAACGGAGACCAGGTTGCGATCGTGGTTTCATACCGCCAGATCAAACTGGACAGCTGGAAAGGAGTTGGCGGACAGTATTTCACCCGGCTCTGGGAGGCATACCAGAGCTGCCTTTATGCGCGGCGTCCAGCCACTTTCATATTCGCCGAGGACAAACCGGATTTGCGCCGCTTCAAGGCGCTGCTGCTGGTCGGACAGATCTATGAGATTGAAAAGCCTCTTGCGGAACTGCTCGCAAATGCGAAGAAAGCCGGCGTTGCGATCTTCGCAGATTCCACCTGCCGCGAATCTCTCGTCAAGGATTTTACCCCGCTTGGAATCTCATATGACCATATTGAAAAACTTCAAGGCTTCAACAACGACGCCGCGTATTGGGAATTTGCTCCCGCAATTCTGGCCGACTCACCGAAGCTGGCTGCGAAACTCGCACCATTTGTGACGCCTGTCGCGGAGATCGACCAGCCGGAAGTCCTCGCCAGCGAACGCAGGAATGCCGATGCGCGCTTCGTGTGGCTGGTCAACAACACGCGCAGCAACCTCGATCCTGGACTGCTCTGGCGCGTCCAGAACGGTGTAGCGACATGCCAGCCAGTTATCGCCCATGTCAAGCTGACGATCAAGCCCGGCGAGACGGTATATGATGTTTTCTCCGGCAAGGAAATTCAGATGCCAGCGACTGACGACCGGCGACTGGCGACTGATATAAGCTTCGACTCCGACCTGCGATATTCGCAGGCCAGGCTCTATGCCATCCTGCCAAAGAAGATCGGCGGCGTGGAACTTGGAGCTCCGAAACAGATCAAGCCCGGTGAGAAAGTCGAGTGGAACATCAAAGTGATGGCTGGCGAGAAGAAGAAATCTCTGCTGGGCGGAATTTTTGGCGGATCCGCTGAGGAATTAAAGGCAAAGCTTCCTGTCAGAGTCACGCTTTCAGATGGCGACGGGAAAATAATGGAGGAACGTTTTACAAGCACAGGCGCCGGCAATTTCATTGTCCCTTCAAATGCGAAAATACCATTCTCGATTACTGCCACTGAATTGATATCCGGTCAAGTTACATCGACGTTAAAGCCGTCTGCTGACGACCGTCTACCGGCAACTGACGACTGCTTTGGTCCCCGTATCCGTGATATCGCAATCTCCAAGGACGGATCAACGGCGTTGCTGAACGCGTTCGACTGGGGACAGAACCTCTATGCCCTCGATCTGAAGACGGGCAAGGTGAAATGGACGGGGAATGTCGGCGACCACTTCGCCTATTCACCGGTCCAGCTCGGCGACGGTTTCGCGGTCCAGGGATTCGACTTGAAGTCCGCCGAAGGATATCATCTCTATTCGATCGATGCTGGTGGCGTGCAGCAGCGTCGCTTCGCGTTGCCGGGATTGCCCGCCCGCCTGACTAACTGGGCGTTCGCCGCGCACCTGAACGACCGCATCAACGATTTCGCCGTTTCGCCGGATGCTTCATGGATCGCCGGTGCCGGAAACCTTGCGCTGGCCGTCTGGAACCGCGATGGAAAACTGCTATGGTCGCAGGACTGGTCGAAGGAGAAACGCCAGACCATGATTCTGCTGGCGGCAGACGCAACGACATTGATGGCGGCAAATGGAATGAATCTTTCCTCCTTCGAAGCGCAGACCGGAAAAAAGAAATGGGAACTGACACTGGCCCCGATCGGAAAAATCTTGGGGCTGGCTGCAAGCGCGGACGGAAAAACCGTGGCTGCAAGCGCGGATACCCAGAGCGGACGCGTCTTTGTCGTCAGGGACGGAAAAATTCTCTCGACATTGCCGGCTCCGGCTGACGGACTTGCCCTTCCGCCTGACGGCTCATGGATAGCTTTCGTGAAGGACAACCAGCTGAAAACTTATTCCGCTGACGGAGTTCCTCTCTGGAATTTTGCCGGTGATTCCACAATGCGCTTCCCCTGCGCGGCACCGGACGGCAAGAAGCTGGCTGTGTCCAGCGAATCCGGAATGCTCTATGTAATGGACGTTCCTTCCGGAAGAGTAATAATGAAACGCGACATGGGCGCGATACCGTTCTTCGCCTGGATGTCGGATGGTGATCTGCTGGTGGCCACCTGGATGGGGACCGCGGCCAGGATATCTCCCGATGGAAAGGAAAAATGGATTGCGAACATCGCAGAATCTGCGGCCCAGATGAAAGCTGGAAAACCGGAAGCGGCCGGAAAACAGATTCCTACGACAAAGATTTCATCATGGCCGAACGCTGAACCTGCGCCACTTCCGCTCACGCCGAACCTCATCAATCCCAAGGCCGTCATCGTGACTCCGACATTGGGCGAAGGTGCGGTTGAACTGAAGAATCCGGTAGCGCTTCTTTTCGATGGACAGGCTGCGGTCCCTGAAAAGCCATGGATGTCATGGGAAGACATCGGCATGATCGATTCCGGCTGGAAAGGTTACTTCAGCCTTGTGATCGACACGTTCCGGACGCAGCTGCATGTCAATGCCATAACTTTCGCCGAGGATCCGGCACATCCGGAATCATGGATGCGCGACGCCAAGCTGGAATACTGGGATTCTGCCAAGGGGCAGTGGATCTTCTCGCAGTATCTGACTTCCGATGCAGTTGTCCATTCGCACAAGCTGGTGAAGCCGATCGAGGCCGCGAAGTTCAGGTTTACGCGTCCTGACGGTACGGGCTGGCCGGCAAGCAACCTCCGCCTCGCGGAGATTGTCTTCCATGGAGAAACAATGGGTGCGTCGCATCCCGATGCAGTTGCGAACCGTCCGGTCGCCGTGCTCTTCGACGAATCCAAGGATGATCTATCAACCCTCCATACCGGATTCAATCCTCAGTTTGAATTCCGAAACGGGGAGGCCGCGTCAGGCGGACTCTGCATGGCGCTGAAAGATGCAGGGGGCGCACAGCCGAACTTCGCTCCGGTCTTCGGGCATGCGGTGCCGAACTGGGATTTCGAGATCGTCGAGAAGCCGGAGAAGCCCGGACAATACCGCTGGCTGCAGTTCTCCTACAAGGCGCTTGCGACGGAGACCAAAGGCGTCTCAATGCGCATCGGACAGGAATGGGCAGGCAGCAACGCAGTGCTGCTTGATATAGGCGAACCGTACAAGCTGGAGGGTGGGCATCTGTTTCGAAAAAAACTGGCTGAAAAGCCTTCCGGCGAGTGGACTGTCGTGAGAATTGACTTGTGGGCCGCCCTTGAGGAAAGCAAGAATTGGAAACCTGAGAACAAGTTCCCCATCCGCGGCATCGGGCTTTTCACCGTTGGCGGCGGTGCCGCCTTCGACAGGATTCTCCTTGGTAAAGATGAGAAGGCCTTGGAAAAGTTCAACACACAGAAGTAGATTGCAACGCAGGATGATTGACAGGATAACAGGATGGAACGGGATAGGGATCATGAATTCCAAATCCAGACAATCATGTAAATCCTGTAATCCTGTCTAAATATTTATATTGTATTTAATTAACATTGGAGGTTTTATGAGGATCAGGCTGATGGCTTTGGCGATGACGATGGCGGCGTCCGTGACGATGAACGCGGCAGAACTTGTTCTTCCGCAGAACCGCAACGCATTCTACGCAAAAGAAACCGTGGAACTGGCAGTAGCAGGACTCGACAAGGATGCTAAGGCCAACATTGAGTTTGTTGCAGATGACAAGACTTTGGCACATGTTTCGATCCCAGTTGTCGGTATCGGTTCCACCGTTGTTGTCACGCTTCCCGGCAACAGCCTGGCACCTGGCGCATACACAGTGAAGCTGGACGGCAAGGATGCGGCAAAACTTACTGTCTCCTCCGGAATACAGCAATCGACATTATTGGTCTCCCAGACCGGACCGCTGCGTGAAGGCGGAGCGAATTTCATCCTCGGAAATTTCTTCAGCAGCAGTCTTGTGGGTCCTGATGGCCAGCCCGAGCGCGAGCCGCGCGGCAAGCGTTCATCGGGCCTCAACGCCTTTGAAACCGCCATCGCCAAAGATCTGCCGACGGTCGTCTACATGTACTGGACCGGCTACGTAACCCACAAGCCCTGGGGTTCCCAGCGGAGCTGGGCTGCGACCGATATGACCGAGGGCATGCGCCTGTTCAGCTTCAGGACTGCACAGAGCCTGCGCCGTTATGCCGCTAACGTTTCAGCTCTCGGCACGCTTGACGAGCCGGGACTCTCCTGGGGCAAGACCCCGGCCGGCGGCATGGCCAGCGGTTTCCCCAACTGGGATGAGAAAACCTGGTACGAAACTCGCGGCTGGAATTACACGCAGGATCCGGCAAGCCGTCCCGCTGAAGACTGGATGAAGTATATAACCGTCCGTTGCGGCATCATGAAGGAACAGAATGCGCAGGCATGCAAGGATATGAAATCAATCTGGCCGGAGATGGTGTTTGCCACGGATCTGTATGCCCCGTCTGCGATCATGGACGGCACAGATCCGCTCAACCAGGAAGTGAACGACATACCCACGACTCACGTTTTCATGGACTGGGGTGTAGGCAAGCTCGGGGCGCTGAGCGGACTGTATCTGGACAAGTGCGACGACCCGGCCCGCAAAGTTGCGCATGCCATGAACGGTCAGCTTTTCGAGGCGGTAGTTCCGCAGCCCAATCAGACCGACAGCTATCGCGTGATGATGAACGCCATGATCATGTCCGGACTCCACAGCAACTGGTGGCTCAACTTGACCGGAATGAAAGCCGAAGATCTCAAGTCGGTCAATGAACCTGCCGCCCGCCTTGGTCCCCTGTTCATGGGCGCGGAATTGACCAATCATGACATCGCCGTGCTCTGGAGTTTCACGGAATGCGCCATGCGGCAGAAGGAGATCGCCGCACGTGAGGCGACGAAGAAGACAGGCGAACAGATCAAGCTGATGATCGCCTCTCTGCCTGAGGACACGAAAGTCAAAGACGGACAGGTTGAAGCCAGCGCCTACAGCGTCGGCCAGAACTACAAGGACAATATTCTGCAGACGCACCAGGCCATCGCCCGCGCCGGATATCCCGCCCATATCATTCACGAAAAACGGCTCGCGCAAGGCTGGCTCAAGAATTACAAGGTGCTCGTAATTGTCGGACAGACATTTGATTTTCCTGCTGACGTCCGGGCTGGAATCGCTGACTTCCAGAAAGCCGGCGGTACGGTCATAGTGGACAAAGGGACGACCATCAAGCTTGATGGTGCACTTGTTACAGACGCCATTGTGAAGGATCTGGGCTGGCGCTGGGGCGCCTACTGGGCGCTGGCGACCAAGAAAGACAACGGACTCACCAAGAAGCTGTCAAGCATGTACGTCAGCAACTTCTTCATGGACGAACCGGCCCGTGCCGCGGCACCGCTCTTCAAGGCGACGCTCGCCAAGACGTCCGCGCGTCCTGCGTTCGTCACCGACTCAGTCCATCTCGCAGCCGAACGTCATGTGGCCGGCGAAGGCGAACTTATCCTGGTGCTGAACGCCTGCGATAAGCTGCCGGAAATTCCGGATGACCAGGCGTATTGGATCTACAACTATGCTCCTGTAGAAGCAACGTTCTCGCTCAAAGGATTGCCGCAGAAGGCGGTAGTATATTGTGTCGAAGGTCCGGACTGGCAGCGCGCCGGCCAGGTCGCCACTCCTGATGCAGCGATCAAAGGCAGCTTCGCCGCGGGAGAGATGAAAGTCTATGTCGTTGCGCCACGCGCTCCGACAGGGCTTGAGCTGACTGCCGTTCTCAAGGATGGCGCACTGTCGCTGAAGGCGAATCTGCAGGGTCTCAAGATGCCGTGGCCGTTCACGCTCACAGTTACCGCGCCCGACGGAACTGTGCGTTATTCCTGCTTCCGTGGAACAGACAAGGCCGGACAGTTTGCCGAAACGCTGCCGCTGGGCGTAAACAGTGCGGCCGGATCATACACTGTTAAGATTGAAAGTCCGATCGCCGGACTCAAGGCTGAAGCGAAGGTGAATGTGACTGCGGCGGAACCCGCTGTAGCCATATTGCCTGATAAAGTCCGTGTCTTTGATCAGCCTGCAATCGCCGCGTTCCTCGCGACCAAACCGGCCCTGGTAGTAGCATATGGAAATGATGGGCAGAAGGCCTTTGCCGAAAAACTTGCGGCCACGCTCGCCGCGAAGGGGATCAAGGCCGAGGTGAAGCCCGACAGTGCCGCACTGCGCAAGGTGGCGTATCCGCGCATCTGGAATCCGGTCGCCATGCTCTGTTCTGCAAAGGGCGAGGATAAGGCTCCCGCAGGTACTGTCAAGAATGAAATCAAGCTTGGAGTCGACGCACAGGGTGTTGTCACCAGCAAGGGTGCCGACGGGAAAGACATTGCCTGGCGTACGCCGGAGAGTGTCGTGACCATCGTCAACGACGGTTTCGTCGACTTTGACAATACCGACATGGAAACCTGCTACGAACCTGGTGTCAAGCTCTACGTTGACGCGAAGAACCAGCTCTCAGTGCTCAAGGGTGAGACCAAGGCGGTGGATACTACACCGGAATTCCGCACACAATGGGCACGTCCCTGGACGAAGCTTGTGTCGTATGTCGGAGGCAACCAGCTTCCAGCCGAATTGCCGGAAGCCTACACCACTGACTCGAATCTGGTACTGTTCGGCGACTCGAAGTCAGGGACAGCGGTAGCGGCGTTACAGGCAAGCGAGATATTGCCGCAGGTCGCGGACACCAAGTATCCCGGACCGGGAAAAGCGCTGGTGCAGTTCGCCTGGTCGCCGTTCGCCGTAGGGAAGAATGTCATCTTCATCGGCGCGTCGGATGACGCAGGGCTCGCGGCCGGTGCAGACGCACTGGTAGCGCCGTTGAAATAAAGATGAAATTTGAAAATTGCTGAATTCAAGGTAGGGATGGCTCGAGTTTATCCCGATCCTGAAAGGCATCGGGAAGCCGTCCG
>JANYBI010000663.1 GCA_025360875.1 Lentisphaerota bacterium | reverse complement strand
GTCGAGATCATCAATCCCGAACTGGTAAAATGTGCGCTCCGCCACATAACAGGTTTCTATGAGAGGAAGCTGGAGCTTTCCATGAAGGAGGCTGGCGATCTGGTCGATATCATTTTCATCGCCGACGATCTCGGCAGCCAGAATGGCCTTCTCATTTCCAGGGAATGCTACCGCGAGATCATCCAGCCTTTCCACAGGCAACTCATCGACTGCGCGAAGAAGTTCAATCCGCACATCAAGATAATGTTCCATACCGACGGTTCGGTGTTCGACATAATTCCAGATCTGATTGATGCTGGCGTCGAGATACAGGAGGCTGTCCAGACCGATGCCGCCAAGATGGAACCCGAGCGTCTCAAGTCGGCATATGGCGACAAAATTTGTTTCCATGGCGCGATAAGCGTACAGTCGCTGCTGCCTTACGGCGAGCCAAAGAAAGTCATGGAGGAATGTGCCAGGATCGTCAAGGTTCTCGGGAAGGATGGCGGATATGTTGCGGCGCCGTCACATGCGGTCCAGCTCGGAACCCCGCCCGAAAATGTGTTCGCGATGATGGAAGGTGTGCTGGGCAGGGAAAGGTTCGGGGAATATCTGGAGAAGGCGGGAATTTAATTGCAGGAAAACAGGAGTCAGGAGTCAGAAGTCAGCGAAACGGTGAATCGGTGAGAACCACAGAACACACAGAAAATAGAAGACAGGAGAGGGGAGACAGAATGAAATTCAAAGTCAAATCAGGATTTATTCTGAATTCTGACTCCTGTCTTCTGACTACTTTTTAAATTGACATATAAATAAAGGATAAAGGAGAACATGAGCAGGAAAATCAAGGCGATTGTATTTGAGGAACCGGGCAGGGCGGTGGTAAAGGATTTTGAACTGCCGAAATGCGGAGACGACGAGGTTGCGGCTGAAACGATTTACTCTTTCGTCTCTCCCGGGACGGAACTGCGAATCTTTGCGGGTTCAAAGGAGTCGAAGGGGAAGTTTCCGGTCATACCCGGCTATTCATGGGTGGGCAGGGTGACGGAAGTCGGGAAGAACATCAAGGGCTGGGACGTGGGCGAACTTGTCAGCGGCAGGTATCCGATTTCGCTTCCGGGACATACGAGCCTCTGGGGCGGTCAGGCAAGCCATCACAATTCTCCGGTCCAGGGATATGACACGCTGCTCAAGCTGCCTGCCGGTGCAGATCCATGGAATTACACGCCGGTCGAAGTTGCGGCAATAGCCTGGCGCGGTGCGACAATAGCGTATCCTTCGAAAGGTGAGACCGCTGTCGTGATCGGACAGGGGCTCATCGGACTGCTAACCGCGAAATGGCTTCTTACCTTAGGAGTCAGAGTGATCGTATGCGACATGGAGGAATACCGGCTCGCGAAGTCCAGGCAGCTTGGCGTTTTTGCTGCGATCAATGCGAAATCATCCGACCTGGCCGACAGGATTCTTGCGCTCTGCCACGGAGGCGCGGACATTGTCATTGAGGCGTCGGCATCGCAGTCGGGAGTGAAGCTCGCGTCATCGCTCCTGAGGCAGCCGGTGTCCAGGATCCTCAACTGCGACTACAGGCCCGAGGCGATAAAATCGAACGCCGCATTCTGGCCCAGACTCGTCTATCTTGCGACCTATGTCGAGGAAAACTATCTCCTGCCTTCCGTCGAAGGCGCGGTGATCCTGAGGCCCGGCGACAGGACGATAGCCGACAGGCTTGCCGTCATCGGGAAGATCAAGGACGGGGAACTCAAGGCTGACGACATCGCAGAGAAACCGATATCGTTCGAGGAAGCTCCGACCGCGTACACGAGGCTCAGGGACAATCCCGGGAAATACAGCTCGCTGGTGTTCGGATGGAAATGATTGGAAAGATGCAGAAGTCAGAAGTCAGAAGTCAGAAGTCAGAAGTCAGAAGTCAGGAGTCAGAAGTCAGAAGTCAGGAGTCAGAAGACAGAATGTGGAAGACGGGAATTAATTTCTTAACAATGTAGCACAGGCATCTTGCCTGTGATTGTCCTGAGGATACTCTTCTTGTCTATTTGATGTTGGATGTTCATGGAATTTATCCTGCTTTCTATGTCTTCTGTGTCTGCCATAGGCAGATAAATTTTCTGTGGTTGCATAAATTTATTCCATATCCTGGCTCCTGCCTGCCTCGGCGTCATGTCACGGCATAGCCCTGGTCGCCGTAGGCGCTGCCAAAGGCAGGTAAACTTCTTGGCGAAGACGGAAGTATCTTAACGACTGTGTGCACCATAGCCTTGGCGACGGTGTAAGCCGGGACTTCTTCCCATCTCCGTTTCTCCGACACTTCGTCATTCGTTATTCGATTGTTCATCCCATCTTACATCTCCGTCACCCCGTCACACCGTCACGCCGTTACATTCCCTCCCTTCTGGCAAAATATCCTGATTTTTTATTAATATACGTTGACATCAGATGGTGTGTATAGTATAATTAGGAATAGACGAAGTTGGCGCTGAGATTTGCTATGCCGGATAATGGTTTGCAATCCTATCTATGGGGCATGTCCTGGAAATGAAATCCAAGGCTGTAAAACAGAAGAAGGGGAATGGTTTCCCGAACGGGCGGCAGAACGCGATCAATGAGCGTTTGAGGCGCGACGTCCTGGAAGGTGTCCGTCTTCCCGGATCACGTCTTCCGACCAGGATCGAACTCCAGAAGAAATACCGTACGACCCCTGTGACTGTCCAGAGGGCGCTGGACAAGATGGAAGCGGACGGATTCATCCGTTCCGAGGGCAGGCGGGGGACATTCATCTCCAGCAATCCCCCGTGTCTTTCGAGATACGCAATAGTGTTTCCGTTCCACATATTCTCGGAAAAGCAGGCGGGCACTTTCTGGCAGGTGCTGGGCAGGTTGGCGACCAGCAGGAAAATGGAGGATGGGAAAGAGTTCTCGCTCTACATGGGGCTGAACGGGCATATTGACGAACCGGACTATAAGAGGCTGTACCAGGATCTGCAGTCATACCGTCTGGCGGGAATAATTTTTGCTTCAGGACTCCACCTGTTCAGCAATACTCCGCTATATAAGGAGATATTTGCGCAGAAGGGGCTTCCGAAGGTCGCGTTCATGAGCGAAGCCGCGTATCCGACGATACCTGCCCTTACCATAGACCCGGATGATTTCCTCAGGAAGGCGTTGGACCTGTTCCAGAGCCGCGGATGCCGCAGGCTCGCGATCGTCGGGACAATGTCAGGGGAAGGGGATACTGAAACATTCCACCGCGAGCCCGAACTTCCCGCTGAAGCTGAACGCAGGGGGATGGAGCTAAGGCCCGAATGGGTCCAAGTCATGCACTACAGGCTGGCTTCAAGGACGCGCCAGCTGATGCGCCTGATGTTCCAGGGGCCGCGCAACAGCAGGCCTGATGCGCTGCTGATATGGGACAGTTCGCTCGTGCCGGCGGCGACACAGGGGATTTCCGAGCTCGGTCTAACATCCAAGGACATAACAGTCGTCGGGCACTGCAATTTCCCCGAAGCGCCCAAGTCGATGGTCCCGATCACGTTCGTAGGATTCAATGTAAACGTCTTCCTCGACACCTGCATGAATATCATGCGCAGGCGGAAGGAAGGCTTATCAAACCTCAATTTGACAATGATCCCGCTTGAATTGAAAGAAGGAGCATAAATGCAAAAATCCATCAGTTTCCGTGGAAGGCTGAGCCTGATCGCCATTTCACTTTTTTTCGCATGCGCATTGAGCGCAGTCGCGGCCGATGCGCCGATGCAATCGGTCCTGTCGCGAGATGCGCTCGACCTTTCCCAGTGCCGTGTGCTGCATGATGGCAAAGCCGGAAAGCTTGACGAGGACCGGATGCTTTTTGCGCTGGGCGCCTTGCCGAAGATTGAGTCGCCATGGATCCTCTGGTCCGCTGGTGCCGTCGCAGGCGAATCGGTCAAAGGTGAGACATTCCAATATCAGATCGCGTTCAAGCAGCCGGTGGCAATCGGATCCGTTATGGCCGCTTCGGCACAGCGTTTGGGATTTCTGAAGCCGGACGCGCCGTTCCCCGGAGATCCTGCGAATTCCGCACATTGGACGACGATTGACATGCCCGAGACTGCGGGACTCAAGCTGCTGACACTTGACAAGCCGGTGCAGGCGAGGGCCGTGCTTTTCACTGAGTTGCGCAGGAGCGGAACCTCGACTCTCAGCCCAATCCGTCTTTTTGCGCAGCGGTATTTCAATGCCGCGCTCATGGCGGGCGCCAGGGCGAAGACCGAATATCAGGCACCTGAGAATCTTGGCGGCTACCTCAGGCGCGCAATTGATGTTGTCCGCGGCCGCGGCCCATGGCTCAGCACCGGTGTGAACTCGCTGGGGAAAATTCCGGCGCCGGAGATCAGCGACGTGCATCCGCAATGGTTCGTGATGGCATGGGATGAGCCGCACATGGTTTCGGTAATTTACATGCAGGACAATTTCAGCGAACTGAAGCTCGATATCTTCGCCGGTGCGCCAGGAGTGACTCCGCTGGCGGGAGTCGATGCCGAATGGAAAAAGATGGACGACGATCAATACGCGACTGCGAAACAGCAGGGGCGCTGGATAAGATTCAAGGAACCGGTGAAGACGACAGGGCTGAGGCTTAGGATCACGAAAGCTTTGACTTCGAATGGCGCAGCGACCACGCCGGTCGCGCAGATAGACGCATTGCTGGTGTTTGAAGATCTGGGAGCCGCACCGCAGCCGGCAGTTGTGACCACTCCGCCACCACCGCCATTCTCACTGCCTTACACCGCGCCGTTTGACGGATTGCTCACGATGGTCGTTGATACGGCCCAGGGACAGCGAGTACGCAACCTTATCGCGAGGGAACCGAGAAATACGGGCGAACACCGCGAACTCTGGGATCTTGCCGATGAGGGCGGAAAGCTGGTGACTCCTGGGACATACCGCTGGAAGGCCATCACCGCGCCACCGCTGGAACTCCGCTACGAGATGACGACTTATCCGAATGTGACGGTGCTTCATCCTGAGAATTCGGCATGGCTGAACGGGAACGCCGGTCCGGGCGGATGGCTTGCCGATCACACACCGCCGTCCGGAGGTTGTGCGTCCGACGACAATCTTTTCTTTGGCGCGCCTGTGCCGGAGAGCGGTGTCGGTTTCGTATGCTGCGATCTTAGCGGAAAGAAGCTCTGGGGCATCCATTCATTCTCCGCGTGGTCGGCAGGAACAATGATGGCTACCGACGGCAAGACCGTATTTGTCGAACATCCGGGTGCAGGACATTATGGTGCTGCGGACGAAGGTGCAGACCGGGTATGGGGGGTCGATATCGCAAGCCACCAGTCGCGGACAGTGCTGATTGCGCAGAACACGGAACAGCGACGTAGAGGAATTTCCGGAATAGCCGCGAGGAACGGGAAGGTTGTGCTTGCCATCAACGCGGTCGACAACTGGATCGACAACGCCTGCGGATGGGCCGCCGTGGATATTACGCAGTGCCGTCCATCATACAAGGTGGCCCGCGACCCGCGCGTACCATATGAGATCGTCCCTGATTCGCGCAATGATTTCCTGCGCCTGCTGAGGTTGAAAGGCGATCCGCCGGGCTATGGATTTCCCGACGGGCAGGGGTTGATATGGCTGGAATCCACGATGGGGCCCGAGAACCGCCAGCAGATAATGGTCGCTTTCGGAAAACCGGTTCCCGTCGGCTCCTGTGTTTTTCCAGTTCCCCAGGAAAAGGAATATCAGATACGTCTGAGCGCGCTCAAGCCTGACGCCCCGTATCCGCCAAACCCGAACAAGAAGGACCAGTGGATCAATTTCGAGACGCAGGGCAGCCTGGCGTGGGATGTCGCCATGGCCCCGAAGAACACGATGACAAGGGCGCTGCTGATCACGTTCACAAAAGGCGAAGACGACGAAGTTGCGGACATCATGGACAAGGAAGCGCCGGCCGCTGAGCCTGGCGGCAACATCATGGATGCGAAGCCGGACACGGAGCTCACGGCCGGAAACGGAGCCTGGAAAGGAAGAATCGAGGGAATGAAGATTTTGCGCAGGCGTTTCCAGAACTGTTTCGACACCGCCACGGTGAAGGTGAATTCCGGGACGGTTGACAAGAACGGTGTCTGGGATGCCAAGCGGACAGAAGCTCTTTCGCGGTCGGCACCCGCAATATATATGATGGAATGGAAGGAGCCCCAGAAGCTGCGCGGGCTCGCTGTCAAGGAAGTCGACGGCGAACTTACTGAAGTCGACGCCTACGTCGGACCGAAGGACGGAGCGATTGACCTTGCCGGGACATCCGGCTGGGAGAAGGTCGGGCAGTTCACGTCGCGCCGCCGCATGAACCACTCTAATTTTGCAGGGCACAATGCACAGGCCCGCTACATGGACGAGACCGTCGATTTCGGAAAGGAAGTCGTAACGCGCGCCATCCGTCTGCGTGTCGTGTCGCAGTTTGCCGTGAGCACCCGTGAAGGCAGCTGCGCAAAGGATCTACTCGGAATTGATACTGCACGCTGCCGCATATTCGGGGTTGCGCCATTGCAGTACGTCGGCGGCGAAGTTCCTGTCGACTCGATCGTGGCGGAACGTCTCGAGGTGGTGGACGGCGCTTCCGGCAAGATCGAGAAGGAAGTCGCGATCCGCAAACCCGCCGCACTGTCATATGCGCCTGACGGTACGCTCTACGGTCTGGCGGACGGGAAAATTCTCAAGATCGATCTCGAGTCGGGACAGCATCAGCCGCTGGAACGTGATGTGAAGAAGCCTGGGCTGATTACTTTTGACCGGCAGGGAAACCTCTACGTGTATGACGCTGCGCCCGAACTGCGGGTGGTGCGGGTGTTTGACGCGGGCGGGAAATTCCTGCGCCAGTTTGGCGAGCCGGGCGGCTATCAGGCCGGTCCCTGGAATCCAAACCGTTTCCAGTCGCTCAGCGCGATTGTCGTGGACCGCGAAGGCAAGCTCTGGTGTGTTGACAATTCCTATTGGCCCAAACGGATAAGCTGCTGGAGTCCGGAAGGGAAATTCATGCGCGAATATCTGGGACCTACCGCATATGGCAGCGGCGGCGTGCTGGATCCGGGCGACAGGCGCCGCATGTTCTACGGTCCGCTTGAATTCGAGATCGACTGGAAGACCGGCAGTTCGCGTCTGAAGAACCTGACGTGGACCGGAAGTGCAGGTGTCGGCAAGATGTTCATGCCGTCATCCGCCGGCGAGATACCAATCAATGTAAACGGCCGGACATATCTGGTCACGCGGACGGAGTTCGCGCATCAGCCCTGCGGTATCGTATACCTGTATGAGACCGATCATCTGAAGATGGCGGCGGCGCTCGGGGCGGCGGACGCATTCCCTCCGCTTCTAGGAATCGAGACGGGCCCAGCGACCGGTGGCAAGCCGCTGGATCAGTTCCAGTTCATCTGGACCGACCGTAACGGAGACGGGGAGGTGCAGTTTGAAGAATGCGTTTTCAAACCAAAGCAGATAGGACATCTCAGTGACTTCGATCGCAAGCTGGGCATCCTTGCAGGCGCGACAGCGTTCGATGTAAAGGAATTCCTGCCGAACGGTGTGCCGGTCTATGAGGAGAAGAAACTGCCGCTGCCGGTAACCAAAACCTATGGGGACGGAACTATATTCCGTCTCGACAACGGCAGCTTCTACCGTCTCGGAGACGGTCCGTTGCTTCCTGAAGCAGGATTTGACGCCGCAGGGAAAACTCTCTGGACATACAAGAACGAAGGCGCAGGAGTTGGGCCGGACAGGACTTGCGGTCCGTACGTTCCGGAACAGGTCGTATGCCAGTTCGGCATCACCGGACACGAGACTGCCGCAAAAGGCGACCTGGGCGAATTTTTCGTGATAAATGCCAACCTCGGATCCTGGAACATCTGGACTGCCGATGGTCTGCTGGCGGGACGCATGTTCAGCGATCTGCGTGACGGAAAACGGATTTCCTGGAGCATGGAGGAACATGGCCGCGGCATGAACCTGGACCAGGTCACCACTGGCCAGGAACATTTCCAGGGCTGGTTCTGCCGGATGAAGGATAATCCCGCCGATCCGGGACAGTCCGGCAAATACTATGCCGTGGCAGGACACAACCATGCGAGCGTAGTGGAAGTGATGGGGCTCGACAAGTTCAAGCGTCTCGGCGGCGAATTCCAGATCACACAGAAGGATATCGACGATGCGCAGGCGTGGCGCAAGGAGCTGATGAAATTCAAGTCACGCGAGAATGCGAAGGTTCTCGGTTGCTTCTCGATCGAGGGTTCGGGTCTTGGGAAGGTCTGGGAGAACATGGAGAGATCGCAGCTTGAGACCGATCCGCTCAATCCTGGACGGAACATATCTTTCAGGATGTGCCACGACGCGGCGAACCTTTATGCCAAGTTCGAAGTGAGGGGCGCCGGCCCGTTCAAGAATACCGGGGAACAGGTGGACCGGCTCTTCAAGACTGGGGCGTGCGTGGACATCATGCTCGGGATCAAACCGGAGGCCGATCTGAAACGAAGGGCGCCTGTCGAGGGTGACAAGCGGATACTCGTCGGCATGTTCAAGGGTGCACCGGCCGTGGTTCTCTACGATGCGGCTGTGCCTGGGACGCCGAGGGAACAGCGCTGGGAAGCGGTGTCGCCGGTGGGCCGCACGGAGTTCGATGTTGTGCGGCGTCTGGACGATGCCGTCGTGAAACATGAGCTCATCATAGCGGATCCTGCAAATCCCGAAAAGTCGGTGGTCGGCTATACGCTGGACATCACCATACCTTTCAAGTCCATAGGTCTCGATCCCAAGACCGGTACGCGCGTGAAATTCGACTGGGGCGTGCTGGAGACCGACGCGCAGGGCGCTACCGTGCTCGCACGGTCATACTGGTCGAACAAGACGACATCCACCTTGGCTGACGCTCCTACTGAGGCGCGCCTTGAACCTGATCTCTGGGGCTGGGCCGTTTTTCCGGGGCTCAACAAGCAGGCGGCGAAGCTCACTGATCCCGGAGCTCTGCTTGCGCCGGATCACAACGCGGTGGAAAAGATAGAACTGGATGAACCATAATTTGAACGGGGGGCGGACAAATGAAAAATCAAAAATTTAAAATCAGAAAAGTTTTCACCTTGAGTGAGCTGCTAGTGGCCCGTTCGACAAGCTCACTGCAGGCAAGCTGCTTCGACAAAGCTCAGCACAGGTCAGGGCGACGAGTAACTTTTATTAAATTTACACTTATTGAATTACTCGCGTGCCAAGGCGTAGCTCGAAGAGCGAAGCGCTCGATAGCGTTTACGCTTATCGAGCTTCTGGTCGTAATTGCGATCATCGCAATCCTTGCGGCGATGCTGTTGCCTGCCCTCAAGAATGCGCGCGACCAGGCGAAAAAGACACTCTGCCTCGGCAATCTCAAGCAGATCGGGCTGGCGACGATCAGCTACAATTTGGACAACCAGTATCTGCCCATCATCGGGCCTTACTGCCAGCTTGCCCAGGGCGACTACAACTGGAACGGTGTCAACTATTCGTTCGCCTCTCTGTACGGCGACTACCTAAGCGGCAGACTCAATATCAGCGGCCAGACCCAGGCCGGCTGCGTGCGGTTCTACACCTCGCAGGTGTTCATATGCCCTTCCTGCCAGCGTTCGTCAGCCGGCGGCGGCTATCCTTACAATTTCTTCCGCCTCTCCTATGCCATGGTCGGTGGCAGCCTGCGCGACAAGCCAGTGAGCATCGACAAGATGCAGAACATGTTCATCATGGCAAAAAACAATGGACTCATGAACGGCAGCACTCCGGCGCTATGGATTGACCGTCTCATGTATTCCAGAGGCGATGTCGGCAATACCGGCGGACCTGCCGAGACGAACCATAACCCGTCTCCAACCGGTGCGGGCTTGGACGCCAATCCCCCAAGCCTGTTTCCCCCAGGAGGAAATGTGCTTAATATCGACGGCTCAGCCAGGTGGTGCAAGTTCATCGGCACCACCTATGTCAAGGATGACGATCTGATGTGGGCCAGCGGCGGCAAGAACTATGTGGGGTTTCCCGGCAACACAATTCACCTGATGGCCGACGGCAATGGGGATCTGGACATGTCGATCGATCCCTATAACATCTGGGCGAACGGCCGGCCTGGAAACGTGTATTATTGAACAACTCGAACTTATATAAAGGAACAGTATGAATTTTAAAGTCGGCGATATCGATGTCATCCCGCGAATCGAAAACAGGAAGTTCCTGAGCATAGGCCAATTGTCCGTAAAGGGCGTTCCGCTGCGGAGCGACAGCCAGCGCTTTCTCCCATGGTTCGACACCTTTGACGGCGATGTCTTCAAGGATTTCATCTTCGATGGAATGGAAAAAAAAGCTGATGAGACAATAATCAGGCTGAGCGCCACAAGTGATCCTGATGTCATTTTCCGGGAGAGGCGCGATTCGTCCGGAGATATCTGCCTGAGAAATACGGGCTGGGATTCTGCCCCGCTGAAGGCAAGCCTGAAAATAATTCTTAGTCCGGTCAGGGAAAAAGTCGGCGGCTATGATTTCACCGGATTCAAATACCACTTCGAATATGAGGGGCCGAAAGTCCACAGGATCGCCGACAGGCAGACCTGGGAGATCGGCGGAAATCTGGACGACGTGAACATTGTCTGCCGGAACTGGCTCACTCCGCCACGCATGAAGATCGGGAAGGAGACCGAGTATTCCACGGTAGGTCTTGACAAATGGGCGGGACTGCTTCCCGGCAATCTCTGGGCGCGCTGGACATTGCTTCCTTCCTTTGACATGCAGTATGGCGGCAAAGGCGTCCTGCTGGGAACTTTTGAAAACGTCTCTCTTATTCGCACGGTGATCGAATCGGCGAAAGGCGAAGACGGCATCAGGTTCGTCGACCTGCATTACTTCGAAAATTCTGAAAAGTTCAGTACAAACCCGAAGACGATTTTATTTTCATCTTCAGCTATAGACCATATAGATGCATTGAATCTCTGGACGGAAATACAGGATATGGAATTTGCGAAGGCCCGCAGGCAGTTCGGGATAAAAACACCTTATTCGCCGCCGCCGATCGTCTTCAGCGAGAACATCTGGAAAAACATGAATTTTGAGACGAGCTATGACAATGTCATTAAGGCGGCTTCCGAATTCGGGGCGGATTATGTCTTCATTGATCCCGTATGGGAGCACGGCGAGGTGCTGAGGATGGAGCTGCAGAAACTTCTGCCTGACGACAAAAGAAAAGGTTCGATACTTTCCAAATACGATGTCCCCAACATGTGCTGCACCCTTGATTTCGAGGTCGCGGAAATTCTCGGCGGAGAGGCGGGACTTAAAAAACTCTGCGATCGTGCCGCGAAGATGGATCTGAAAATCATCTCATGGATGGCGACGCACTATTTCCCGCACTCAACTCTGGCGGCAAAGCCTGAACTCGGACACGGCGCGAACGGAATTTTTGCAGCCAGGGAATCGGGAAGACATCCTGACACCGGTTATCCCGGCCACTGCTGGACTGCGAATCTGAACGCTCCGATCGCCGACAAGATCAGGGAACAGATCCTTGGCGTCTGCAGCCGCACAGGCCTTTCTGGCTTTCTCTGGGATTCGTTCAGCAATCTCGGCTGGTGGAGCGTTGATTATTCGAAAGGCGACATGAGACCGCAGTTCGACAAGATGGCGGCGCTCTTCACGGCACTTGTCAATGCCGGACTCTACATCCAGCCTGAAGGCATACTCACATTCTCAAGTTCGTCATGCTGCGGACTGCATGGGGGAAATATATATAAGGATGAACTTCTCGGCTATTCGATGAATTCGGTAATTGCGCTCCAGTGGCCCGACGAAAAAGGCGAATGGAAGAACATGGATCACGGGCTGTTCACAGGCGAATGCCCGGTCGAGGAACTTTTCAGGTGCGTCGCCAACAAGCGTATCCCGAACATGTCTCCCCAGCTTGTCCCGCGTGAAAAATGGAACAAGGATTCCGTGTCAAGGATAAAGGATATTTTCAGGACGTACCGCAAGATCCGTGATTCAATGGTGAAGCGGATAGTGCTCAAGGATGATGCCGGCGTGAAATGGGAGGACGGCACAGGAGGATATCATCTTTTCTCGTTCAGGAAACAGAAGGTGGAGGGGAAGGCGGTAAACGTCATGACCGGCGAAAAGAT
>JANYBI010000661.1 GCA_025360875.1 Lentisphaerota bacterium | reverse complement strand
GTTTGGCGAGTTGTGCCCCAGTCTTGCCTCTTTCCTTGAAATCGGCAGGATTCTCCATGAAAAATGCAAATGTGCTGGCCAGTTTGTTCACTGTCAGGTCCTTCTCTATGATCTTTATTCCTGCACCGGATGAACAGTAGTAGTAGGCGTTGTCTTCCTGGTGGTTGTCAGTTGCATGCGGGTAGGGGATGAGAATTGCGAACTTCGCAAGGATCGAAAGTTCGGCGACGGTGCTTCCTCCGGAACGGCAGATCACAAGATCTGATGAGGAATATAGCAGTTCCATCTCGCCGCTACCTTCAATTATCTTATAGAGGAATGAGACGCCTTCATATGCTTTCTCAAGGTTTTTCATGTTCCCAGATCCGCTTATGTGTATGACCTGGAAAGATTCGTTTCCCTGCATCTTGAACGCTTCAGGTACTCTTTGGTTTATCGCCTCGGCGCCCTGACTTCCACCAAAAACCAGGAAAACAGGAAATTCATGTGAAAATCCTGTCCCGAATCTGGAGTTGAACTGGCTGATAGCCTCCTTCTTGTCCAGTTTGTATTCGGCAATCTCCCTTCTGACCGGCATTCCGGTGACAGTCCACTTGCAGCTTGCTTTTTCGCTGTTGACAGGAGGAAATGAGAGCGCCATATGCCTGGCTATCTTTGAGAGAAAAAGGTTGGCTTTGCCAATCCTGGCGTTGCCGTCATGTACGAAGATAGGGATTCCAAGAGATTTTGCGGCCAGTGCTGGAGCAAGGGAGTGGAAACTTCCCATCACCAGTACGGCTTCCGGCGCGAATGTCCTTAGTTTTTTTCTGGATTCATGGATCGCCTTTAGAAGATGTAGAACAAAGAAAATCTTACCTTTTATTCCGCCGGGAACTGGAGAGGATGGAAGTATTTCATGCTCAATGCCTTGATCGGTGGCAGCCCGTGCATGCTGGTCCGACTGGCGTCCGGTTATGAATAATTTTGGATGCCCGCCGTTTCTGAGGAGCTCTGCGGCTATTGAAAGCCCAGGATAAAAATGGCCTCCGGTTCCGCCACAGACAATCAAAAGCCTGTCAATCATTCATTGTTTCCTGTTTTCGCGCCTGAAATTTTAGATGGTTGCATGTCTGACACCTCCGGTTCACGGGGGGCGCCTGAATCCATGGCTATGCTCAGGAGGAGGCCTATGCAGACGATGCACGTCATAAGATTGCTCCCGCCATAACTGATGAATGGAGCTGGGATTCCCTTTGTAGGAAATGCACCGGATATCACGCCTATGTTTATTACTGCCTGCATGGTCAGCATAGCGCTTATCCCGAATCCTAGAAGCATGCCCTGCCTGTCCTTCGACATAATGCTGATGTAAGCAGAGGACATCATGATTATTATGTATCCGAAGATGACCAGCATTATTGCAATAAACCCCATTTCCTCGCCAACGATTGACATTATGAAGTCTGTATGCGCCTCAGGAAGATAGTTCCATTTCAGCCTGCTCTGCGTGAATCCGAGTCCGCCCCAGAACCCCGAGCCCAGCGCCATCAGTGAATTCCATAGCTGGTATCCGTCGGTCTTCGAAACAAGTTCAGGATCCAGGAACGATGTGACTCTCGACCACCTTTCAGGATCCATGATTTTGAGATAGGCAAATACGAATGGCACAAGGGCGGGTGCCAGAAGCAGGTATGCAAGCCTTACTCCGACTACGAACATCATGAACCAGACTGTGGCCAACAGGAGTAAGGTTGTCCCAAGATCCTTTCCGACAAGTATGAGTCCGCAGATCAGTCCGCAGGCAAGGCAGGTTGGCAGAAGACCATGGAAAATTGAATTCATGAACCGCTGCTTTACGGAAAAGAAATTTGCCAGGAAAAGTATTAGTGAGATCTTTGCTAATTCGGATGGCTGTATGCTCAGCCCGTGGAATTGAATCCATCTGTATGCTCCGTTTATAGGCCTGTTGAGCCGTGCCAGGATCAGCAGGCCTGCGCTTATTATGATCAGTATGAGCGAGTATTTGATTATGTTCCGGTAACCTAAGACATATACGACCATGGCGCCGATGATCCCTACGGTCGCCCATATCATCTGTTTCCGGAAAAGAGTTGCACCTGCGATTCCAGATGAAGTAGAATAAAGCATCGCAAGTCCGAACAGGACCATTGAAAGTACTGTAAGTGAGAGAATTAAAGCGGCATTCTTCGGGTGTGGCCAGCGGCTTGTCTCATCTTCATTCAAGATCACTTGACTTGCAAAACGAATTAGAGCCATGATCTGTCTTCAGCCTTCAGCTATTGTTGGCAGTGTTTCCGTCTTCTGGCACAAGAAGTGCCGTCAGGGTCTCTGGCGGCCTTACGGGTCGGCGCGATTGGATATTGACACAGGCATGTACCGTATGCCCTTCGGCAAGAAGTTCGCCATTCCTGCGGACTTCGCAGCAAATCTTCAGCTTGACACCCTTTATTTCATCCACCCATCCGGATATGTCAAGCATATCGTCATATCTGGCTGGATTCCTGTATCTGCATACGGCTTCAATGACAGGCAGCATCACGCCCTGTTTTTCAATTTCATAATAGGGGAGGCCGTCCTGGCGGAGAAGTTCATTTCTCATCCTTTCAAAAAGGACTAGATAATTCGCATAGTAGACAACCCCCATCTGGTCGGTATCTGCATATGGAACCCGGTATTGTATCGTTGTCTTCTTCATGATCCTTTTATATGGGCGACAATAAGGCCCACAACTTCCTCGACATTCATATCGCTGCTGTCTATAAATATAGCATCATCCGCCTTTTTCAAAGGGGCTATTGTGCGTTTAATGTCCATTTCATCGCGTGCTGCAATTTCCCCGGCGACAGATGCGACAGTTGCCCCTTCCGGAGTTTCCCCGGATTGCGCAAGCCTCCTTCTGGCGCGGACTTCAGGGGAGGCCGTCAGGAAAAACTTATATTTTGCATCAGGGAAAATCACCGTTCCAATATCGCGGCCTTCCATTACAATCGTTCCGAGAGACGCAAGCTCCCTTTGTCTTCCAATCAGCCAGGCTCTGACATTCTCCATGGATGCTATCTTGCTGACATGTTTTGCAACTTCCGGCGATCGGATTGCGGAATCAGCGGTCTTACCGTTCATCATCAGGCTTAATTTCCCGTCTGCATTTTTAGAGTAGCTCAGATCCAGTTTTTCAAGGATTTTGTCTATCCTGTCCGGGAATATATCAGAGGAGA
Organism: Lentisphaerota bacterium; assembly: GCA_025360875.1. Classification (GTDB taxonomy): domain Bacteria; phylum Verrucomicrobiota; class Lentisphaeria; order Victivallales; family GWF2-50-93; genus GWF2-50-93. The sequence goes on along the minus strand of JANYBI010000661.1, from coordinate 2,394 downwards.
GATCGATATTGCTGTTCATTGCGTGGAGTGTTATTGCGCGATACATGTTTCCGGTGCTTATGTAGAATCCGCCAAGTTTGTCGGCGACCTTCTGGGCTATTGTGCTCTTGCCGGAAGCCGCCGGCCCATCAATGGTTATTACGTTGTCCTGAGGCATTGTCGCTTTCTTGAGAATAAAATGATATCATGATCTGAAAAAATAATATTTAACAGCTGTTTTTCATAATAATAAAATAGCACGCTAAAGCTGTGAACTCCAACAATAGGAATAATCTTGGTGTCTCTGTGTCTTAGTGGTAGAATTGAGCGTCAGCGGGTTCTGCGGCTGCGCAGGCGGCCACGCTTGAGGAAGCCGTCGTAGTTGCGCATCACGAGATGGGATTCCATCTGGCTGAGGGTGTCGAGCATTACGCCGACAATGATCAGCAGGCTTGTGCCGCCGAAGAAAGATGCGATCATGTAAGGTATGCTCATTTTAGTGTATAGGATTGTAGGGAAAAGTGCAAGCGCAGTAAGGAATATGGCGCCGGCCAAAGTAAGTCTGGTCATCGTATGGTCAAGGAATTCCGCTGTCGGTTTCCCAGGACGTATACCGGGTATATAGGCGCCTTCCTTCTTGAGGTTTTCAGAAATCTGTATCGGATTGAATTGGTTGGCGACCCAGAAATATGAGAAGATCAGTATCATTGAGCCATAGATAATCATATATGAGAAACTGTCATGGTTGAAGAGTACTGTCATTGAACGTGTGAAATCCGTAGGTATCCATGCGAGGATCATTGGAGGGAACATCAGTATGGCGCTGGCGAAGATGATAGGCATGACGCCCGAGAAATTCACCTTGAGAGGCATGTAGGTCGTTCCGCCCTTCATCTTATTGAATCCGACGATTCTCTTGGCCATCTGGATCGGAACCCTGCGCTGTCCCTGGGTTATAAGGATTGTCGCGGCGGTGACAAGTGCGAATATTATGAAAAGTATCAGAAGCTGGACGGGTTTGAATTTCTCACCGGAATCAGATTGTCCGGTTCTCGCCATGTCAAACAGATGGAAGCATGCGGCCGGCATCCTGGAGACGATGCTGACTGTAATTATCATGGATGCGCCATTTCCAATTCCATAATGCGTTATCTGTTCACCGAGCCACATCAGGAACATTGTGCCGCAAGTGAGGATTATGACTGTCATGAAGACGAAAGCGGGACCGGGGTGGAGGACCAGATCCTGGGAAGGGGTCGGAAGTCCGAGTCTAGAGGGACTTATCATCGCCATTGCCGCCATTGCGCCTTGGACTATACAGATTATTACAGTGAGATATCTGGTGTGCTGGTTGATTTTCTGTCTGCCGGAATCTCCTTCGCGGGCCATCTTTTCAAGCGAGGGAATGACAGGAATGAGAAGCTGCATTATGATAGATGCGGATATATATGGCATGATACCGAGGGTTGCTATGGCGAAATGACCCAGGGCACCACCGCTGAACAGGTCGAACAGCCCCATGAACGATGCGGTGTCAAGCTGCTTGTTGGATTCGAAGTAAGCCTTCAGTGCTGCAGGATCAACGCCGGGGCAGGGGATGTTCGCAGCCAAACGGCTCAACGCGATGATTCCAAGAACAAGAAAGATCTTGTTCCTAAGTTCTTTTATCTTGAAACTGTTTGTAAATGCCGAAAACATGTATTTAACCCCAGATAATTATCCTACAAGAAAATGGACGGATGGCTTCAGACCTGCTCGCATTTTCCGCCGGCCGCTTCTATCTTGGTTTTTGCGGAAGCTGAAAACTTGGTTGCCTTGACTGTAAGAGCCTTCTTGAGTTCTCCATTGCCGAGAACCTTTAACCCCTTGGGGGTCTTGGCGATAAGACCTTTCTTTTGGAGAAGAGCTTCGTCAATGACATCACCTGCTGAGAAAGACGTCTCAAGCAATGATACGTTGATAAGCCTGTATTCCTTGTGCGTCGGCCTGTTGAATCCATGCTTCGGAAGACGTCTGAAGAAAGGTATCTGACCACCTTCGAAGAAGGGACGGATTGTGACACCGGATCTTGCCTTCTGCCCTTTGTGACCCTTGCCTGAAGTGCCACCGCTTCCAGAACCGTCGCCGCGTCCGAGGAGTCTGCGCCTTTTTTTAGACGGGCTGGTATGTAAATTATGAAGTTTCATTATTTGGATAGTCCTATGTTTAATTGTTCCTGAGAATGTTTCTTCTTAAAAAGATCTCATCTTTGGTGCGGAGCATCTTGATTGCTTCCATTGTTGCCCTGACAACTGTCACCGGATTGGCTGAACCGAGGGATTTTGCAAGAACATCGCTTATGCCTGCAAGTTCGAGGACAGCACGCATTCCACCGCCTGCGATTAGGCCTGTTCCTTTTGAAGCAGGCTTGATCAG
>JANYBI010000643.1 GCA_025360875.1 Lentisphaerota bacterium | reverse complement strand
GATATACCTGACACAGTCTTCCCCGCTCCCGAAACCAATAGTCCTGTATCCCTGGCTTTCCAGCAGGAGGATTGCGATGTTCTTCACCATTTCATTGTCCTCAACCAGAAGGATAGTTTCTCCGCCATGGCTTTTTTTCTTTACTTTTCCTGCGTCATCTTTTTCAGAAATGGCGGGAACGGGAAGCTCATCTTCCTCCAGGCTGACTGGCAGATATATATTGAAAGTCGTACCTTTTCCCATTTCGGAAAAAACCTTGACATGCCCATGGTGCTGTTTTATGATGCCATAGACCGTTGAGAGTCCGAGCCCGGTTCCCCTCCCCATCTCCTTCGTTGTGAAGAAAGGTTCGAAAATATGTTCCATCACCGTCTTGTCCATCCCATGCCCCGTATCACTGACTGAAAGACAGACGAATTCCCCGGGCATGACATCCTGATCCTCATCCAGTTCATCCTTTCCGAGATGGACGTTTTCGAGCCTGATCTGCAGGAGCCCTTCCCTGAACATGGCATCCTGGGCATTGACGACAAGGTTCATGATCACCTGTTCAATCTGCCCGATATCAGCTTTCACACGGCCTATGGTTCCTGACAGGATGACTTCTATCCTGATATCTTCACGGATTGTCCGCCTGAGCATTTTCTCAAGATTGGTTATTACTTCGCCCAGGTCAATGTTCTTCAGCTCAAGCATCTGCTTCCTGCCGAATGCCAGAAGCTGCCTGGTCAGATCCTTTGCCCGTTCAGCCGCACCCTTTATCTCATTTACGTACTCACGACGCGAATCCCCTGTGGGCATATCCATCTTAAGCACCTCGGCATATCCGATAATAGGCGTAAGCAGATTGTTGAAATCGTGGGCGACTCCGCCAGCAAGTTTTCCTATGGATTCCATTTTCTGCGCATGGTGCAGCTGTTCCTCGAGCTTGATCTTCTCCTCTTCGGAAAGCTTCCTGGCAGTTATGTCGCTTACAACGTGTACGGCGCCGATCACATCCCCCTTCTCGTCAAAAATAGGATCAACCTTGACAAGATACCAGTTCTTCCCTATTTTCAGTTCCTGGCTCTCTTTCTGTTTCGTATTATTCATCCTTAGGATCGGACAATCCGCAAGGGGTTCCCTGGTGCCATGGACTATCTCCCAGCAATGCTTCCCAATTATATCACTGTATTCCTTGCCCAGGAATTCCTTTGTGGCCCTGTTACATCTCACAATGCGCTGCTCCTTGTCGAGAAGCCATAGGACATCGCTGACGGCATCGAACGTAGTGCGCCATTCCTTAGCGGCATTTAGAAGCGCATCCTCATTCTTCCTGCGCTCAGTTATGTCGTGGAATATTACCGCAAACCTTCCCTCATCAGGACGGAAAGCCCTCACCTCATAATATTTCCCTATGCTGGAGGTAAACTCTTCAAACTGCGCCGGCTCGCCTGTAAGAGCTACTTTCCCATATCTCTCTATCCAGTATCTTTCAGTCGCGGGAAGAACTTCCATCACGCGTTTTCCGACAATATCAGCAGCCTTGAGTCCTGTCAATTTTTCGAATGCCGCATTAACAGACAGGAACCTATAGTCGACAGGGCTACCATTCTCGTCGCATATGATCTCATGCAGGGCGAACCCGCCCATCATCTCCTCGAAAAGCTGACGGTACTGTCTCTCGCTTTCCTTGAGAGTCCTCTGGACATGCGTGGAAACCATCAAGACCATGACCATCGTAATGAGCAATCCTATGGCCATCACGTAATAAGGAGTCCTGCCGGTCTGCCCGTTGATATATGCAGCCGTAGGCCAGCATGCCATAGCCAGAGTCCTTCCACCAAAGTCAAATTTCCTGACAATCCTGTTTTCTCCCTGCATATCGGAGGGGTTCGTCCCGTTCGAATAGATAACTATCTTTTCCCTGTCACCTGCGCCTACATCGGCAATCTCAAGCGCCATGTCCCTGCGGTTCAAATCTGTAAGAATAGGATCTACCGTATTGTCCATATGGAAAACCATTACGACAAAACCCCTTATGTTTGCGGTACGCTCCCCAGGACTGCCGGCAGGCATATTTTTCCTGTATACAGGCTGGAAGAAAAGGAATCCGGGCTTTTTCAACTTGTCCTGTACCAGCTTGAGATTCACGGCAAGAGTACGCTGTCCCGTGGAACGTGACTTGTCCAGCACCGCCTTCCTGGTAGGCTCCGAATAATTATCAATCCCCGCCGATTCCTGGTTCCCTGCTTGAGGTTCAAAGTAATACACAGGGAAATATTCATCCCTGTCTCCGGTCCTGACCAGATTGCCGTCTGGAGTTTTTTCAGTGAAAAAGTAATCCCTCTTCAGTTCAGAGGTGGCATCACTTTCATATTTCTCACGTTCACTGCGGAGAACCCGTGGAACCCAGTCAATCGCCCTTATGTCCCTGTTATTGTCAAGAATATGCCCGACAAAACTCAGGAAGTCCTCCCTCGAGACAACATCGCTGGAATTGTAGAACCTTGCAATTGATTCAATACCGTTTTCAAGGGAGAGAAGCTTGTGTTCGATGTCAGTCATCACTGGAACAGCCTCGTTCCTTTCAAATTCATTTATATGTATCAATCTTTCATTTTTCTTGAAAACCAGCATCATTGAGAGGGAGAGGATAAAACCGGAAACAAGGATCCCCGAAATCAGCAATGTATGTCTTTTTGTCCAGCCATGCTTTTCGACTTTCAGTTCCGAGGAGGCATATTTCACAAGCGCAAGGTGGACGACGACCGTAAATACGGCTCCAATACCGACAAGGACGATCAGGGCGATCCAGACGGTCATCATGCCCAGTTGTGTAATATCCCTTCTGAGTTTTATTGAAAGAGTGAATGCCGGATTGCCGTTGACATCCGCCTTCGTCCATGAGACTTGCAGGAAATCCCTGGAAATTTCCTTCAGCTTGTAAGTCTCTTCCTTATAGGTTATAAGATCCTGCCCGTTAACATTTGGCCCGGCATTTCCGTCGGCCAGTTCCAGATTCACATCATATCCAGTCTTCGTGGATATTTCATCAACAAGCCTTTTATCTACAAGCCTGCCCATCATGATCACGCCATGGACTGGGCCTTCGCCATGAGTTGTAAGTACCGGGTTCGATATTGCGATGAAAGGCCCCTTCTCGGTGAGCAATA
>JANYBI010000614.1 GCA_025360875.1 Lentisphaerota bacterium | reverse complement strand
TTGAAGACAGGAACCAATTCATCCTCAGAAGAGTGAAGACATCTAACTCATTCTTATCCAAAAAGAAATAAGAATTACCTTTACGCGCATGCCTGAAGGGGTGCCAGAAACAGAAATATGTTGAGCCCATTGATGCTCCATCAGTTTCTGGCACCCCTTAAGGTTGTAAAAACACAGTTTCAAATCCTGAGAAATGCGTACAGTAGACAGGGTTTAAACCACAGGCTGTATTATTCAATCCCTTCAGGATTCATATATGCTTCGAATGCAGGTCAATATCATATTTCTTCCCCCGGAAGATCCTGGTAACAGCCGCATTCTTAATTGACTTGGGAAGGCAAGGCCTGATCGCGAGTCCATCAAAATCCGGCTTTACCCCAAGAATGTATTGCGTTGCCGCGATATACATCCAGCTCGCGGTTCCGGTAAGCCAGGATATTCCGGGCTTGCCAAAGGACTTGCCTGCCGCAGGTCCCACGATGGTCGACGTGAAGACGTAAGGTTCCCTCTCCCAGAATTCCTGTCCGAGCTTTTCCGCCATGAACGCCGGCAGATTCTTCCTGTAGTATTCATAGGCGTAGTCGCCTCTTCCCAGGATGCATTCGGCAATGACAGCCCAGCAGACGGCATGGCAGAATATCGCGCCGTTCTCGCCGGTTCCCGGAGCGTTGCCAATAGGCGGATCCTCCGGATTCGGAATGCCGGTATACGGCGGCGAATGGATCATCAGCCCGTTCGCAGTATTCAAATATTTGCGTACCGAATCCATTGCGATCTTTCCGCGGCCCTTGAAATCTCCCGCACCGGAGATGACAGCCCACACCTGCGGTTCGAGATATATCTTGCCCTGTTTACGGGAGGAACTCCCGAGTTTCATTCCGTTCGAGAGAAGAAGCCTGCGGTACCATTTTCCGTCCCAGACCTTGTCGGAGTTCAGGATGGAATTCATTTCGTCTGCCGCCTTCCTGCACCATTCCGCGTCAGATTTCCTTCCCTTCTTCAATGAATATTCCCTGAACATCTTCACCGCATGGAGAAGCTGCATTCCCAGCATGACGCTTTCCGCCTTCGGATCCCTGAATACCGCCAGACCGTCGTTCCAGTCGGCATCGTAAAGGGACGGCAGTCCAGTTTTCCCGCGCCTGTTCCAGATATATTTCAGTCCGTTCAGGATGTGCCCGTACACGGTGGCTTCGCCCTTGTCCCTGTAGGGAACCGTCTCATCCATGAATGACAGGTCTCCGGTCTCCTTTATGAGATTGTCGATTGTGAATATCGGCCAGACCGTATTATCGCATCGTTCCGGATGCACGTTCACCTTCTTCTCGGCCGAGTAAGGATAGAACGAGAAATTGCCGCTGCCGTCGCTGTGCTGATATGACAGCACCAGCTTTATCCTTTCCGCTGCGAACTTCGCATCGAAGCTCGTTACCGCGAGCGCATCCTGCATGGTGTCGCGGAACCTCATCCCGTCAAAGCCCAGATGGTCAGTTGAAATGTCCCTGGTCCTTTCAAGCGTCACCTGGCAGTTCAGCGGATTCCAGATGTTCACCATCCGGTCCATATGCGCATCTCCCGACGAGACCTGGAACGTCCCGATTTTTCTTCCCCAGGTTTTCTGCAGGCTTGAAAACGCCTCCGCGACATAACCTCTGCCGGTAATCTTCTTCCGGAGCGCAGCCGCTTTTCCCCAGTTGTCGGCGACACCGAGGAAATATGCAGTCTCCTTTTTTGTACCGGCAGGAATTTTCATGTCAATGGAAAGCGCGCCGCAGCCATGTCCGCCCGAAGGCAGTTCCGACGATTTCATTTTCCCGCTGGAAACCGATTCTGGCATGTCGAGGTTCCCGTTTTTCCCGCAGAACGCGTTGCGCGAACAGTCGAATCCCGTGGGCTTCTGCGAACTTGTGAAAAATATTGCCGGCGTGAACGGCGCCTCGAAAACATGGTAGTCATATTTTATCCAGCTGCTTTTGGGTTCATATGTGAAACCGATATGGTTCTTCAGGTAGCACCAGAAGTTCTCCCTCTGGAAATCAAGAAGTCCGAATTCCACATAGCTCGTCAAGGTGAGGGAAGCTTCCCTGGACGACTTGTTCTCCGCCGTAACTGACCATACCATCACGTCCTCGTCCGGCGGGATGAAATACGTCACTTCAACTTTTATATCGTCAAGTTCCCCGGCGATCCGAGTATATCCCAGACCGTGGCGGCACTCATATTTTTCCAGCGCCTTGCACGTTGGCGCGAAATGCGGATTCCAAACGCTTCCTGTTTTGTTGTTCTTCACATACACATAGAACCCGGGCCGGTCCTGCGGCAGAGGCAGCCAATAGTAGCGGGTCAGCCTCCTTGTCTGCGGCTCGATATGCCAGGCGAGACCGCCGGCCTGCTGGCTGATGAACGCCGTAAGGCGGGTGTTCCCGATATAGTTTATCCATGGCTGCGGAGTCGCAGGATCATCAATCGCAAACTCCTTTCTCCCATCATCAAACCGTCCAAATTCTTTCATCCTGTTCTCCTCGCTATGTAAAATTATAGTCATTAATATTCCCACCATTCCATCCAATGGCAGCTTTCTTTGTTTCTATACTACTATTTGCTTTCCCTTGTACTTAATAACATATGATTCATATTTCTGGCTATTATCATAAAGAACAATGCTCTCACCATTATCAAAAACCATTTGCAATGTGCCGTCAGGACTACCTCTTGCATCTTTAATTGCTCGATGCAGTAAGCCTACAAGCATTATAGCCCCGTCAGGACAGGCATTGAAATCATTCTTTTCACCAGTCTTCTTAATCTGGGAATAATTGGCAGTAACTGTAATGGACATGTCTTCATCAAAGTTTAAAATTATCTCATTGACTCCAACACATACTTGCAGCAGGATTTTCCCACACATAAAACCAAGGTCAACATCTTTCGATAGTCCATACATGTTTTACATCTCCTAAGATTACTGGCTAACAATCTACTTGCCGTCCTTTGAGGGGTGGCTTTAGCCTTTCAAGTCAATAGTATTTATATGTTGATATTTTAATTTTCACCAATACCCCTTTATCATCATATTCAGCCTTTTCTATCTCTTTGTCCTTTCTATTATACTTGATAACAGACTTGCTGCATAAAGTCCCATCTTCTCTAAATATTTCCCGCTCTGTCGAATTTCCTCTTCTGTCATACTTGGAAATGTATTTGCCCTTCAATTTCCCGTCTGTATTGTACATTTCCCCTGCAATATTATTACCCTCGAAATCATATCTAAAAATAGTTTTGTGGGCCATATCACCTTTTGAATTATAACGCAGCTCTTCAATCGCTTTCCCATTTTTATCGTGCTTCAAAATATCCCTGGTCATCAAGACGCCATCTGGATCATTGTAACGCACATATTCAGTATCTCCGTTGACATCCTTTTGTTTTTTGATTATAATCTTTGAAATTAAAGCATTTTTTGCATCATATTCATTTTCTTCAAAACAATTGCCGTTTTTATCATATTTTGAAATAGTTCTTTTTATTTTCTCCAGAACTTCCTTGCCAGACTTTTTCTTAACAGCATAGTCGGTTGCAATTATCAGCCTGATACTTAAGCCGCCAGCCTCCCATGTATCGTCAAGATAATATAAACAAGTTGCCCAGACTGCTGCAATTATGCCCAAAACAGCAAATGAAATCAATGCTTCCTTGTATCTCCAGCCTCTCCTGTTGCCTGCATTGATATTTATCACTGGAATCATCTCAATTGGCTCTGCCTTTGTCTTCTCATCGGTTTTGACAGCAGTGGCTGCCTGAGGAGCTAACTTGATATTTGCACTGTCTTCTGATGATTTATATTTCTCATATGCAAA
>JANYBI010000563.1 GCA_025360875.1 Lentisphaerota bacterium | reverse complement strand
ATTCCGACCGTATGGATGACGATTGCGTGCTGTTTTTCCAGCGTATTCTCGAGGAGGTAATGAAGACAAAATATGAGATGAAGGAACTGGAAGGCGCCGGGATTTCCGGAGCCTATAAGTGGGATTATGGTCGTTGCAACTTATCTTCCTTATATTCATTCAGTAATGAATAATTGAATGATATCATATGAGCGTAGAGTGGGCATAGATAATGCTGATTTATTGTAAGCGTTAAGCTGGGGGCAGTCAAAAACCTGGGATCGCCAGTCTCCTGACTGGCATTGGTTTTCAAATCCGCCAATCAGGAGATTGGCGCTCCCAGGGCAGAATTCCACATTAATTTAAGCAGTATAGGGCTTAGGTGCATTCCAGTTTCCGCTACCGGCCCTTACGGATTTCTTACTGAACTGCCGTATGCCCTTGGGGACAGGCCGGTACGTTTCCTGAACATCCTGCTGAAATAGCATATGTTCTCGAAACCCGACTGTGCCGCCGCATCGGCCACGGCCAGATGTGAATTGGAAAGCAGCCATTTCGCCCTATCAATCCTGACGTCTACAAGATCGTCCACGGGGCTCTTGCCGAAAAATTCCTTGTACAGCGCGGCGAACCGGCTCGGGCTTATGCACGAGATCTTCGCCATTTCGGAAACGGTCCACCTCTTCATGAAATTGGAATGTATCTCGAAGCGGACTTCACGGAACCTGCGGATCAGCTCGTGTTTCCTGGGGGTCAGCGCCGAACTGGATTTCTCGTCCACATGTCTCGCCAGCTCGAGGAGAAGTCGTCCGCAGAGGAACTCAATATTGTCCTTGTGGTAAGGGCGCCGCTCGAGAAGTTCCCTTTTCATTTCCGTAAGCAGCGGGACGATGAAATCTGATCTGCCGGGCCTTATGAGAGTGCCCAGCGGCAATTTGAAATTCCTCAGCATCCTGCCGAATGTTCCGGGAAACGCATGGAACCAGTTGTTGCCAAGTCCCACATCTTTGCCGCGGTACCACTGCCGGTTCCTCGGACCGTAAATAAGGCAGTCGCCCGGATTGCCTTGGACGATCCCGCCGGATGTCAGAATTTCGACCGGCACCAGGAAATGCAGGAACACATAGACGCCTATGCCTCTGGGCCTGTCTATCAGCGATCCTTTCGCATGGTGGAATCCTATTCCGACCATCTGGATCATGGAATTATTTCTGTCATTCTTCATGTTTTAGTAGGATAGGTCAATTAATTAATAGTTTCATGCATATGAGGAAAATAAACATCATATTAATTTACAGTATAATGAGATAATTGCAAAACCCGAGTTTTGCAGGAATACAGAAGACAGAAGACAGGATTCAGAATGAAATTCAAAATCGAATCTGGATTTATTCTGAATTCTGACTCCTTTTAAAATTAGCTCTAATAAATAATAAGGAGATGTCAATGAAGAACTCGATGATCATTTGCGCTGACCAGGGGAAGCAGAAGATTTCCCGGCACATCTACGGGCATTTCGCGGAGCATCTCGGACGCTGCATCTACGAGGGATTATGGGTAGGCGAAGATTCAAAGATCCCGAACACGCGCGGAATCCGCAGCGACGTCGTGAAAGCCCTGAAGAAGCTGAATGTCCCGAACCTGCGCTGGCCCGGAGGCTGTTTTGCGGACGAATACCACTGGATGGACGGGATCGGGCAGAGGGAGAAGCGTCCGACGATGATAAACACGCACTGGGGTGGTGTGACCGAGAACAACCATTTCGGCACCCATGAGTTCTTGGAACTGTGCGGGCAGCTCGGGTGTGAACCGTACATATGCGGAAATGTCGGCAGCGGCACGGTGAAGGAGATGTCGCAGTGGGTCGAATACATAAACATGGACGGGAAAAGTCCGATGGCGGATCTGCGAAGAAGGAACGGGTGTGAAACTCCGTGGAAGGTGAAGTGGTGGGGAGTCGGTAATGAGAGCTGGGGCTGCGGAGGAAACATGCGTCCTGAATATTATGCCGACGAATACCGCCGCTATGCCACATATTGCCGCAATTACGGTGATGCCGGGCTCTACAAGATCGCCTGCGGCGCGAACAGCACCGACTACAGCTGGACGGAAGTCCTAATGCGTGAGGCCGGCAGGCATATGGACGGACTGAGCCTCCACTACTACTGCGGCAGCGGCAGGACCAGCCGTTCTGCCACCAGATATGGCGCCGAAGACTGGTTTGAACTCCTTAAGAAGGCTTTGCTCATGGAGGAGATCGTCGCGCGCCATTCGACCATCATGGACAAGTATGATCCTGAAAAGCGCGTCGGGCTGATAGTTGACGAGTGGGGTAGCTGGCATGAGGTGGAGCCCGGCACGAATCCCGGATTCCTCTACCAGCAGAACACCATGAGGGATGCGATGGTCGCAGCGCTCACGTTCAACATCTTCCATTCACATGCCGACCGCGTGCAGATGGCAAATATCGCCCAGACGATCAATGTCCTCCAGGCGATGATCCTCACCGAAGGCGCAAAGATGGTCCTGACTCCGACATATCATGTGTTCGAGATGTTCAAGGTTCACCAGGACAGCATGCTGCTTCCTGCGCACACGAGCTTCGGGACGTATGAGATGGGCAATGAGAATATCCCGCAGGTCAGCGGTTCAGCGTCACGCAGTGCTGGCGGGAAGATCAATGTTTCGCTGTGCAATCTCCACCACGTGGCTGACACGGTGGTCGAATGCGAGATCAGGGGAGCCAGGTTCTCCGGGATCAGGGGAAGAATTCTCGCTACGGATTCAATCGGTTCCCATAATACATTTGAAAAACCGAACAGCGTGAAGCCGGAACATTTTGACGGTTTCAAATCATCATCCAAAGGAACGATTTCCGTTGAGCTTCCGGCAAGATCCGTGGTCGTGCTGGAGATCGAATAGTGGAAACGGTCACGCTGATGCAGGATGGGAACTGCAAAGGATGCCGGGCATCGGTCAGGATTCCGCAGAAGGAGATCGACCGAATAATATCCGAGCATTTCGCAGGAGAGGATGTGGCGTTGGCGGACGATGCCACTTATTCCTTGCGGATGGCCGTATGCCAGATCTGCGAGGATCTGGTTTACGGCACCACATGCCGGCATTGCGGCTGTCTGGTGGCGGTCAGGGCGAAGATTGCCGGAAAGGGATGTCCGGCATACTCCGACAAATGGGAAAAGATAACCTGATTAATTCATGCGAAATCGTTTTCACCATGAAGCGCCTAGAGCAGCTATTGCCGCAGCCAAAAGATTTTAACCACAGAACACACAGAATACACAGAATGACATAACCACGAAACACACGAATGACACGAAAAATACAATTGTTAAGGTTTTGCTGTGCAAAAACTTAACAATAAGATTTCAAATAAACGTGCAAAAAGAACACGGAAATGACGGATAGTATTACGAAGAACACGAAGAAAAATTGCATTTTTAATCTTAGTTGGGTCAAATTCCCCGACCCTTGGGTCGGCTTTGATTTTCTTTTGTTATAAAGAATCTCCGGCCCGCCGTGAGGCGAGGGAGGGCGTCCGTAATACCCCGTTGCTTGCGGCGGGGATAGGATGGCCGTCAGGAGATTCTTTATTTTGCTATATTTATAGTGAAGGTTATTCTTGGTAAAACTGATACGAGAAATGATTTGTTTTCTTGATGTAGTGTTGCCTGTCCCAGGCAAGACAATCTTAATATCTCCGCTGAGACAGCGGACCCTACATTAAGACATTAAGAACTCGCCTGGGACAGGCGACTCTACATCGGAACCTCGCCTGGGACAGGCGACACTACATTTGACATAAATTCTTTGCTTCGGGGAAATATTCATTTAATATTGAAATAATATGAAATTGCGATATATTGATTAACTCAATTTAAACAGCATGAGGATTTATATTTTTTAAGATGTTATTTACTACTTGTTCCTACCATATGTGCGCCGGACGGGAGTTTCTCCTGTCATGAGCACTTCCCCACTCGAAACCATCCGCCATAGCTGCGCGCATATCATGGCTGCAGCCGTCAAGAGGCTTTATCCCGATACCAGATTTGATATCGGACCTTCGACCGACGATGGATTCTATTATGATTTCGACATGGAATACCGGCTTTGCCCTGAGGATCTTGAGAAGATTGAATCAGAGATGCAGAAGATAATATCGGAAAAACTTCCCTTCAGCAGGCTTGAGCTGTCGCGTGCCGAAGCCGAGGAAATGCTTAAAAAGGACGGGCAGAAGTTCAAGCTTGAACGCCTTGCCGACATACCGGAGGGCGAATGCATAACTTTCTATCGTTGTGGTGACTTCACCGACCTCTGCCGGGGACCTCATGTCGAACACAGCGGGCTGGCCGGTTCGTTCAAACTTCTCTCCATTGCCGGTTCATATTTCCGCGGCAAGGAGACCAATCCCATGCTCCAGCGCGTCTATGGAACAGCTTTTGCGAACGACAAGGAGCTCAGAAAATATCTTGCGCTTATTGAAGAGGCCAAAAAACGTGATCACCGCAAGCTTGGAAAAGAACTTGAACTTTATACTGTGGCTGAGGATGTCGGGCCCGGACTTATAATCTGGCAGCCGAAGGGCGGCAGGATCAGGAACCAGATAGAGAACTTCTGGCGCGAGGAGCATTACAAGAACGGCTACGAACTGCTTTACACGCCCCATATCGGCCTGTCAAAGCTCTGGCAGACAAGCGGGCATCTCGACTTCTACAAGGACGCGATGTATTCGCCGATGGAGATAGACAAGAACAATTATTATGTGAAGCCGATGAACTGCCCGTTCCACATACAGGCATATCAGACGAGGAACCGTTCATACCGCGAACTTCCTCTGCGCTGGGCCGAGCTGGGCACAGTATACCGCTATGAAAAAGGCGGAGTGTTGCATGGACTTCTGCGCGTCCGCGGATTCACCCAGGATGA
>JANYBI010000531.1 GCA_025360875.1 Lentisphaerota bacterium | reverse complement strand
ATAAAATCAGATGGCTTATGAGACAGGCCTACGGATACAGGGACGATGAGTATTTCCACTTAAAGATATTTGATTTGCCAGAACTAAAAAATGAGGCTAGAATATGAGCTTTACGCTACAAACCGTAGAAGAGGCAGAAATATCTTCCACCCTTGACTTCAAGCTGAAAGCATTTCATTCAAGAAAAAATCTGTTCCGGGAATGAGAAGTTGCCGGAACAGATTTTGGCGGTCAAAAATACCGTCTACAACGCTATCAGCCCTTCGCAAGCCACTTCTTCAAGTTGCCCACGGTCTCGCCGATGTCCTTTATCTGCTGGTCGCCGCTGATCTCGCGCTCTATGATAAGCTCTCCCTTGAACCCGATCTCCTTGAGTCTCCTGATGAATTCGGGGAATTTCACCTTGCCGTCGCCTACCTTGACCTCGTGCCCAAGATTGTCGCCGTTTGTGGGATACAAACCGTCCTTGACATGGATATTTTTGACATATTTCCCGAACACGTCAAGGGAATCAATCGGGTTGCCTTTCCCGTACAGGATGAGATTTGCAGGATCTAGGTTGATCCCAAGATTGCCGGTTCCGACGCGCTCAATGGTACGGAGCACAGTCACCGGCGTCTCCTGTCCGGTCTCAAACCAGAACTCTATGCTTTTGCCCTTGCAGTATGCAGCGACATCCCTGATGGCGACTATCACTCCGGGATAGTTGGGGTCGTTGGGATTTTCAGGGATGAAACCGCAGTGGGTGATGATTGCCGGAGCCTTGATCCATGAGGCGAAATCAGCCCATTTCTTCAGGGCCTCTATCCTTGCCCAGCGGAATTCAGGCGGGACAAGCCCGAGGGTCGAAGGACCTTCGGTGAAATTCCATTGGGCCGGACCGGGGACACCTGCCCACATTGCGCAGACTTTGACTTTCGCCTTCTTCGATTCCTTCACGACGGTCGCCGCGATTTCCTCGGTAGCCTGTGACGCGTCCCAGCTGACCAGCTGGCAGACGTTAAGGCCGAACTGGCTCACATGATCAAAACATTTGCCACCGTTCCTCAATCCATTAATGACTCCAATTTCCATTGTAAACTCCTTTTTAAGTAGCGCAGGCTTTCAGCCTGCATGCTAAATCGACATTCAAGATTATTCTTTTGCCGGCAAGATGCCGGCGCTCCCTAATTAAAATTACCAAGCTTCATCCACTTTTGCTTTGAGATCGACTTGTTCTCCAGCATCACGAGTCCTACGCTCTCCTTCGTGCTTTCAGCCGTGCAGACAGTATTCTTTATTTTCCCGCTGACACAGTCGAGGAAATATCTGATCTCCCTGCAATAGCCGTTTTCCTTCGAAGGCAGTTCTATCTTAGTGAAATCCTTATCACCTTTGCCTTTGATCCTAAGCGCCGTATCAGGATGCATTCCATAATCCATGGAGGCGTTTTCGAAGAATGCCTGGAACGACATGCTGAAAGTCTGATACATCCAGCTTCCACGGATTGTCACTATGAAATCATCGTACTGCCATACTGCCGTCACGTCATCGATCGCGCCTGTCTGGCCCCTTGATCCTGCGGCGATCAGGGATTTCGGTAGTCCGAGGGCATGCTGGACCCAGTCGACATCGTGCAGATGGAGGTCCAAGATGGCACCGCCGGAAAGTTTGCCGTCATTGAACCAGTCCGGATCCCCCCAGGTGCAGTAACCGCCGATACGGGTCATCGTGAGGGACTTCAGATCTCCATAAGTCTTTTCGGTGATAGCTTTCTTCAGCATCTCGTAATCCGGCCAGAAGCGGAGGCATTGCCCGATCTGGAGCTGGACATTGTTATCATCCCTGGCCTTTATCATCTTGTCGCATTCCCTGACATTCAGGGCCATCGGCTTTTCGCTGAAAACACTTATTCCCTCCTTCATCGCCATTATTGCGATCTTCGCATGGACGTTGGTCGGGAGCGCGGTGACTACGGCATCAAGCTTCTCCTTCTTCAGCATTTTCCGGAAATCCGTGTATGTCCTGCATTTGCGGATGTCGAATACAGGACCTGACTGCTCGATATTGAACTTGATTTCCACAGGCAGGAGCTTCTTCGGATTTATGTCGCAGACAGCCACGATATCAGCGTCATCCATTCCAACAAGGGTTCCGGCATGGACTCTTCCGAGTCCGCCGTAACCGCATATTCCAACTTTCAATCTTGCCATGTTTTATGTTCCTATCATTGATAAATAATACATTTGTAATTAAATTACCGGATATAATATACGAATAAACTATCATTTTACAAAATTACTTAAATGGATAATTCAATCGTAAATAATGCCATTATCAAGCATGGCGACTACTACATCCACAAGATGCCGGAGGGGCGCCAGGAAGTCCATGACAAGTACGGACTATGGATATGCAGATATGGACGGGACGGTGACTGGGCTCCGCAGAAGCCTCCCTACGAGCCCAGACATTTCGAGTTCTACTGCATATCCCATCTCATCAAGGGATGCGGATGGTACTGGATTCCAGGAAAACCTCTGGAGATCTTCGAGGAGGGAAAGGCCGTCATGGTCACACCACGGTTCACCCACTGCTACAGCGGGCACAACGTCAACTATGTCGAAGACACCATATGCTTCACCGGAATCATCGCCGACTGTCTTTTCAAGGCTGGAATCCTGAATGACGGGATCATTGAAATGGGCAAGGCCAGACGGCTTCTGCCGATAATAGAGAAGGCCTCGGATCCTTCGCGAGATTCGCAGATTGCGGCGAATATCGAGCTCCAGAACCTGATCGTTGAACTTTATTTCGAAAACAGGAACGTCAAGGAGAAGGAGAAATATCCTTTCATCAAGAGCCTTATCGAGGAGATCAAGAATTCCAGGGAAAAATGGTGGACGGTCTCGGAAATGGCCGAATTCTGCAGCCTGAGCGAGGCGCAGTTCAGACGTGTCTTCTATGCCCACACCGGCACCTCGCCGAAGGACTATGTGGACAGGCTGAAGATCATGAATGCCGCGGAATCTCTGTCATATTCCACCGGCAGCATTGCGGAAATCGCAAGGAACTTCGGTTATTCCGATCCTTTCCATTTCAGCCGCCGGTTCAAGCAGATCACCGGCCTTTCGCCGGAAAACTACCGTCTGGAGATGAAGCGGTGATAATTTCAAAGGATTTTGAAATTATAACTTGGCTTTTCAGACACATGGAGATAGATATTCAAACATGAATTCCTTCAATAAATTTCAATCTTTGACTTTGGCGGGGATATTCATGTTATCCGCAAGTTTCATATTCAGCGCCACGGCACGCGCTGAATCTGAGAAGATGGCGGAGGTTGATGGAGTCGAATATGTTGCCGGATATCTCGCCCGTCTTCTCATCAATGAAAATCCATTTCCTGGAGAAAAGGGATACAAGAGCATGGACGACAGCAAGATCGGGATGGTGCAGATACTCTGGGTGCTCCATTCGAGGATCAAGCACATTCCACCGGGATACCGGCAGGAGCATGTCGCCAACATAAAATCCGATGACATCATAGACATAATAACCGCCCAGGGGCAATGTGAAGGTTTCTCCAGGGACGGAGAAGGCCGGGCCGTTGTAGCGCCCCGCGTTGAAAAGAGGCTCAACTACCTCCTTTCCCTGGCAAACAAGAGCGACAAACCCGGAAAGTTCTCGGAACTTCTGAATTACGCGCAGGGTCTGGCTACCGCATATGTCGAAGGCGGAATAAAGCAGGCCGACCGTTTTGCAGGGCTTGAGATCATAAAGAAGATCGCAGTCACAGGGCATGCATATTCGTGGATGACCGACAAGGACTACTACAGACCCGGCGGAGATTTTGTATACATCCCAGACTCTCTCAGCGGTTCCATCGGGGGAAACCGTTTCTACACACTTAAAAAAAAGGCCAATAGCAAATGAAAAAACTCATAATCCTTATCCTTGCGGTGATGTTTTTGCTTCCTTGCGGACTGCTTAATGCCGAAGACGTCCCTGTCAAAAAAGTGCCTCAGGAAGTCCTTGAAAAGTCGTACTTGTACGAACTGACCAGACATCTTTACCGCTGGTACCTGGACGAGATAGACATTGAGCGCATTTCGGATCACAAGAACATGGTCTTTAAAATCCGTGTGATGGATGTGAAGTTGGACGAAGGCGACAAGAGCCAATACGTTGAAGTTCTGTACCCGGAGCTGAAGCTCTCCATAAAGCTGAAGAAGTCCGACTACCGCATAGAGGAGCTGAAGATAGATGTCAAAAGCAATGGGTTCAAGATCAATAATGTGGCCAGATACGGCAATGATTTTGAGATGCCCGAAGGATGCATGACGGTAGATCTTGACATGCAGGAAATGAAGGATTACCTGTTCAAGACACGGCATGACGCCGGATTCCCCTCCCCTGAGCTCTATGCAAGAATCAAAAAGGCGTTCCGTGATGAGTTCAAGGACGAGCTGCTGAAAAAGATTCCTGCGGCAAATGTCAAGAAGGAATGGGTGACTTTCGTAGCTCCCCTGTCGCCTGTGGCGAATGAGTTCTGGGCATTCTGGGAAAACGGCAAGTTCCTGGTACGATGTACATCCGACATAGACCTTACCAATTCGGAGGTCTGGGAGCACGAATCCCTGTCCTTCAAGGTCTATGACGTACTCAACCAGGTGGTGGTGTCGCTTGAAGAGACACAAGGGGCCAATTCATTCATGACCCGCGCCCAGATAGGACGCGCCCTATACAACTGCGTGGTGCTAGGGGATCGGCTGATCGTACCGCCGCAGCTCCTGCCGCCTGCGCAGGAAGAGAATAAGAAATAATAGAATCGGCGAGCCGGTGAATCGGAGTGCCGGAGAAATATATGAGCCGCGACCTGGAATAGCTTCTTCAAACAGGCGCGTCCTTTCTGTGTCCGACGTAACTTCTTTGTGAAGGTGGAAGGATATATCATTTTTGAATTCAGCAACTGACGACTAACGACCGTCGACTGACGACTTTTCTTCAATTGTCATCACATACCTGAATCCGACATCGCTTGGCGCGACTGGCGTATCGCTTGCATATGCGCAGTAGAGGAAGCGTCTTGTCGTGGAGAAACTGGCCCCTTTGATCTGGTAGAACTGTCCGCCGTCGATGAATCTGCTTGAGGTCATTTCGCGGACATTCCCTCCCATGTCGAAAACTCCATATACTGACACATCTTTCGGAAATGATCCTGGAGGAGCCCAATATCCGAACTTCACCCGCGCTTCTGTATTTTCGGAGATATTTGCGAACTTCGCATCAAATCCGTTGCCCCACGGAAAGTATCTGCCGTCAACTCCACGTGCGGCCTTCTCCCATTGCTCTGCGGTCGGCAGCCTGCATTTGCGTCCGGTCTTGGCGCTGAGCCAGCTGCAGTATGTTTCGGCGGACCCGTTCAGTATCCCGACGACCGGCAGATTCTCCTTCAGAGGGGGTATGAGTTTTCCGTCCGCGTCCCAGGCATCCTGAAATTTCCTTTCCGAAGCCTCGAATATCACTTTTCCAACGTGCTTTTCCCTCTCCTCAGCAGTTTTAAGGCTCCTCCAGAACTCAAGATATTCACCGTAAGTCACTTCATATTTCCTTATGTAAAAACCCGGAAGCTCTATTTCATGCGACCGGTAATAACGTGAATTTTCACCTCCTATGAAAAACGTGCCTGCCGGAACATATGTCATTCCTTCGGGAACCGATTCAGGGATTGTGATGACATCACTCTCTTTTTCGCCATGGTTTATTGCCACAGGAAAAATCACGTCCGGCCGTCCAGCGGCCTTTATCTTCAGCAGATATGACCCTTTGGATATTACAAATTCCTTCACGGGCGAAGTCCCCAAATCCTGTTCCCCGGCAACGGAAAGGATGCCATCGCCCTTGTCGGCGAGCTTCAGCAGGGCCACAGATGCGTTGGATGGAACCGTATCGACTTTCAAGTATCCGTCGCCCCTTAGGAAATCCTCAAAACCGAGTATGGTATTCCTGTTCTCCGGAGACAGCCTCTCAAGTTTTTCACCGCACCAGAGATGTATGAATCCGAGCCATTTATCAGCCCTTTCGTAGTTCTTGACAAGGATTGAATATTTCAGGCGGTTGACCATTATGTCCATGAGACCTTCCCTGACCTCCCTCGCCCTTTTGTAGGGGTCAGGCACGGAAGTGTAGCGGATGACTGCCGATTCATATCTGTTTTCCGCGGCATTGTAATGTCCGTTCACCTTCTGCGAGAGCTCTATCTCACTGCCGGATTCCTCCTTCACAACCCGTTTTGCGGCTATCGCATCATATTCCCTGTATTTGTCGGTCGCCTCCCTGAGCTCGGAATTGCCAATAATCCTGTCCTTGTCGGCGATTGACACGGTATGCAAGTAATCGAAATATAAAACACCCTCCATGGTAGCATAGCCTACTGTGAAGATCATTATTATTGCAGCAGCCGTAGACGAGACTGCGGGATGCCTGAAGCAGAGTTTCCTGAATTTCACAAGAGCCGAATCAGGATGTGCGGAAACGGAGAATCCTTCAATATAGTTTCTTATGTCCCTTGCCAGTTCCTGGACTTTCTGATACCTGTTTTTCTTTTCCAAAGCCATAGCCTTGAGGCAGACAGCCTCGAGCTCGCGGGGAATCTTAAGTTTCGGGCATCTTTTCCTGGGATGCGGAAAATTGCCTTTCCTGACATCTTCCAGCACGACTTGGAGGTCGTCTCCGCTGTATGGAGGTTCATATGTGAGGATCTGGTAAAGTATCGCGCCGAGACTGTATATGTCGCTTCGTTCGTCAAGTTCCGAGACTTTCCCCGCCGCCTGTTCTGGCGGCATATAGTTCGGAGTACCGCTTATGGTCCCGT
Organism: Lentisphaerota bacterium; assembly: GCA_025360875.1. Lineage (GTDB taxonomy): Bacteria > Verrucomicrobiota > Lentisphaeria > Victivallales > GWF2-50-93 > GWF2-50-93. The sequence continues at coordinate 5,169 of JANYBI010000531.1, read as the reverse complement.
CGACCGTTATGGAGGTGTCTCCGCCGGCATGGTCCTGAACTTCCTCGCCGGAGTCACGTACGGGGACATCCGCATCGTGCGCATCCAGGAACTTGGCAAGCCCCCAGTCCATTACAAGGACCTCCCCGAAATCTCCTATCAGAACGTTATGCGGCTTGAGATCCCTGTGGATTATCCTCTTGCTGTGCGCGTAGGCGACGCCGTTGCAGATGCTGATAAAAATCTCCAGCAGCTGGTGGCGTGTATACTTCCCGGAGTATTCCTTATCCCCTTTCCCGATTCCTTCCAGCACGGTCTGGAAATTTGCACCATCGACCTTCTTCATCGAGAAGAAGACGCCAACCCCTTCCATTATCCCCATCTCATGGACAGGAATGACATTCGGATGTTCAATTTTTGCTGTGGCCCTGGCCTCCCCGATGAAGCGTTCGACCTCGGAGATCTTGTTCTTGCTCTCGGCACGGAGCATCTTGATGGCGACTTCGCGGTCGAGATTCGGATCATGGGCGCCCACTACAAGCCCCACTCCGCCGAGGCCTATCGTGTGGACGTTCGAATAATGGGTGGAGGGCACTGTGTTGCTGATCCTGAACGCCTTCCTGACGTCATCGAAGTCCACGGAGGGAGATTCCGGATCCTTTCCGGATGAGTAGACGGACATGGTCTTCTGCGCGTCCGCATTGACTTTGATTGTCCCGCCGGTCTTCGGCTTTTTCCTGGTCTGATGTCGAACCATATATCCCCTTGATATAAAGTAACATCTATTTTACCGCCGGCAACAGCTCACTTGTCCTTCTCGGCTGCAAGCCTTGCCTTTTCGGTGTTGACTTTGGCGGAGACCGTCATTCCCCACTGCATGCTGGCTTTCCGGAGCTCCCTCACTACCGGGAGGCTTTTCTTCACGATGGACTGCCCGATCGGGGTGGAATAGAAGTTGATCATGGCGTCCAGTTCCTCATCGGTATAGCTTTCCATGTAGACTGGAATGAAATACTCGGTAACGCTTTCCGCGGTGGCGAACCTTGCGTAGAGCTCCTTGTCGTCTGAGGCTATCGGGGACTGCCTGACCCCTTCGAGCAGCGCTTCCACATAGGAATGTACCGCACCGGAAATGTTCAACACCTTCAACGCCTTGTCCCTCTTGGTCTCCTTAGGAGGGCCTTCGTCACCGCCGATGGCCGCTGAAACGCAGAGGGCCGCGAGAAAGACAAAAACGACGAATCTTCTCATATGTCCACCTGTTAAAACCTTTCTGTCAGGATTCTATCATAATTAATTTCCCGTTGCCATTTTGCATCCTTGCCCCTAATTGGGCAGCGGCAAAAAAAAACCCCGTCTTCCGACGGGGCTTCCTATAGATCTTCCAATCAGCCTTTGGCGACAGGGCAGGCAAGCTTGTCGAAAGCGGCCTTATTGAGGAACTTCGTCAGGTTGGTGCCGTCGTCATCCTTTGCGCGTACCGCATAACGTTCCTGGACGCCCTTGCTTGTCTTCCGCTTGTAGACGACTTTCCGGCAGTCCCCATCGGCAATGGTCACAGGCTTGCGTTTCTTCACGTTGTAGAATTTCATAGTCCTCTGTTCCCCTTTCCCTTTTTGAGGTTAAATCAACAACCACGAACCATATATAGCTCGGAAAAATATTGAATTCAAGCCAGCCTCATTTATTTTCTTGAAAAATAATTTGAACTCCAGCTTGCACAAGATAATTCCATGGTTATTTTATTACTTATATGATTAAACAAGTCATATTAGTCGTATAACTTATGAAACTGACAAGCAAATGTGAATATGCCATCCTGGCGCTGACCTGTCTGGCCAGGAAGAAACCGGACGAATATGTGTCCGTGGAGGCGATTGCCAGGGAACAGTCAATACCGACGATGTTCCTTGAGCAGATACTCCTGATAATGAAAAGGGCCAGGTATGTTTCGAGCCATAAGGGACAGAAGGGCGGGTACCGTCTTGCAAAACCGCCTTCGGACATAACTCTTGCCGAAATAGTGAGGCTTTTCGACGGGGCGCTTGCACCTACTGAATCAGTAAGCAAGTATTTCTATGAGAACACGCCTATTGAAAAGGAAAAAAAGGTTATAAAGGTCTTCAGGAATATCAGGGACTATATCTCAGACATGCTGGAGAATACATCGCTGGCGGACGTGATATGAAATTTTATCACGGGACCTGCGTTTAACAATATTATACAATTAAGAAAGGATTATGAAAATGATATTTAAGAGACAGATATTCTACGCCGTACTGCTCTTCCTTGCGTCCGGAGCTTATCTCAAAGCGCAGGAGACAAGGGAGATCAGGGTCACAGAGGACCGTGATCAGGCGTCGTTCACCTCGAAGGTCTACGAACTGAAGAACACGCTGGCGGCGGACATTACTCCGTTCGTGCTTGGCGCAGTCAAACGGTATGACAGCCAGTCAAGCGTCGAAAGGATGAACGACAAGGCCAACAAGCGGCAGCTGCTTACGGTGAACATGCCGATCGCGATGGTCCCCTACATCGACGACATGATCGCCAAGATCGACCGCCCCGGGACAAAGGACAGTTCAAATTCCCTGGTCCAGAGCACCGGCATCACTAAATTCGTCTACTATCCCGAGCACAGGGCGACCCTGGACATGTTTCCGATCGGTCCCGCGGTCGGCAGCGCCGACGGATCATATTTCTTCGACCAGGGGAACAACATGTTCTATTGGAAGGACTCGAGATCAAAGGGCGAGAACGCGCTGAAGTGGTATCAGGCCTTCGACCGCCCTGTCCCGCAGGTCGAACTGAACCTGAACGTCTATGAGATCAACGACAACGACATAAAGCAACTCGGAATCGACTACATTGCGTGGAAGAACGGTCCCGGCGCGAACATCTTCAACGCGAACTGGGATTTCCTGAACATGAAGAGCTTCACGTCGGTCCAGAACTTCGCGAACATGACGAACATCGAGGGTTATGCGTCGCACAGCTGGGGCGGGTTCATGGTCGCACCGAACATCGACATGACGTTCATCAAGCTCCTTGCGCAGAAGGGCAAGGCGAAGATTTCGACTTCAGGGGCGCTGACGCTGGTCAACGACTACTCGAACGACCCTGGCCCGAACTCGTTTTCAAAGGCGAAATACAAGATCAGATTTACACCTAGCTACCAGGACATCCAGAAGGACGACAAGCAGAACGTGAGCGTCAACCAGGTCGTCTCGGACTTCTACTTCTATCTGAGGAGGCCGACGATCAACTTCAACGGGGAAGTCGGGGAGAAGGCGATGATGCTGGAGTTCGGATACGAGATGAACATCGTCGACACCGTCGAACAGACAAGCAAGGGGCTGCCTGTCCAGAACGTGAGCAACTTCACGTCGTGGCTCACGCTTGCAACCGGCGGCGAGAAGCTGCTCGGGACATTTGACAGGGAGCAGGAGGTCAGCCAGTACAACGGCATGCCGTTCCTCGGTGAGATCCCGGTGCTGAAATACATCTTCGGCTCGGTGAACAACTCGAAGAACTCGACAAAGGTGTTTGTGACCGTGTCAGCGAAACCGATAACGCCTACCGACAGCTTGTCGGAATGGACCGGAAAGGCTGTGACGATCGGCGAGATGCTGGCGGCCAGGAAAGAAGATGAAGAAAAAGAAAAGACAAATAAATAAGGGATAAGAATATGAAAATCACTAGATATCTGCTATTTGCGTCAGCTTTATCATTCCATCTCGCAGTGGAGGCCGGTGAGGATGTGACTGGAGTTGCGACCCCAAGGGCTGCTCCGAACGGGAGCCAGATCCAGACACAGCTGTGGGTGCAGGTGAAGGACGACACCAAGAATGTCAAGCTCATTTCCACCAATATGAATCCCAACGTGATAACCAAGACATATGTCCTGAAGAACGCGGATCCGTATGAGCTCCTGCCTTACATGCAGACGGCGGTGCAGGCGCAGAAGATCACGAACAACACCTCCAAGGTCGAATGCCTGAAATTCAACGACGGGACAGGCGTCCTGATCGTCTCGGCTGAAGACTACAGGTTCGGAAAACAGGAGAACGGAATGGGTTTCGACGAGATAATCGCGGCTCTTGACAGGCCGGGGGTGACGGCGTCATCAGGCACTATTGGATATGCATATTTCCCGAAATATGTGAGCGCGGACTGGCTCTACAATGCACTGAAGAATGTCGGGATGAACGCCTCTGGCGACAAGGAGCTGATGGGCGGAAAGGACAAGATCATAGTTGACAAGTCGCTCAACGCGCTTTTCATATATGTTCCGGCATACCAGGTGAAGAACATCAATGAGATGATAAAGCAGTATGACACGCCGTTTTCGGAAGTGAACGTGAAATACTCTGTCTATGAAGTCGACACTGAAATCGACGGGGTGGTCGGTGTAGACATCCAGGCCTGGAAAAACGGGCCCGGGACGGACTTTTTCACTGCGGCTGGGCGCTGGGGACATCAGTGGGATTTCGTCAACAACGTGGTGAACTATCCCATGAACAACAATTCTCACACGCAGTTTATACATTTCAGTCCGAAATGGAACTCCAAATACCTCGACTTCCTCATGTCCAAGGGCAAGGCCATCATGGTGACGTCCGGCAACTTGAGCATCATGAACAACCAGGACGCCAGGATCGAGGCGACCACCAAGATGTCCGATTTCCGCGACGGGAACAAGATCGCCGACATCGACGTGATAGGGTACATGCGCCTTGTTGATCAGCGCATATATGACTACGCGGTTTCGAGCACGGTCACTCCGGACAACACGGGTGCCATGGACGGGAGATACCGCCTGATTGCCTATGACGAGAACGGTATTCCGATAACAATCACCTCCTTTACAGGCACCGCCAATAATTTCTCCAATGGTGCGCAACCGTCACTTGTGACTCCGTATCGAGGCGACCTGCAAATCACGAGGATGTATGACGGTTCAAGGTACTACTATTATCTCGAGCTCAACGAGTGGGAGGCGTCGAACCAGGGTACCCAGTTCGTGGTGCTCTACGAACAGAGGCAGTCGAACGGAAACCTGATCGGTCCTCCCGCAGCCTCTCCTACCAACATAGGCAACAACGGGACTCCACTCGGATTCAAGACGAAGGCTTACAACGTGAGGATCGAAAGGCTTACGGCGTCAGTTGCCGGAGTCGCCGGAAGTTC
>JANYBI010000505.1 GCA_025360875.1 Lentisphaerota bacterium | reverse complement strand
GTGTGGAGCGCTCAATCATGCAGAAGTTTATCAAGCACCACTATGATGACGTCGCTGATGCCTGCGGTACAACTGGCAAACCATCTTGATACGGCTATGATATGGGAAATGGGATTGGCACAATATGAACACTGCTAAAGAGTACCTTCTCCGTGATGCTGTCGAAGCAACTCCGGAACAGCACCCGCAATTATGCCGTATTTTCAATGAAATGAAATTGAGGCATAACTGCGACCACGAGTTAAGTCTCATGGTGGGAACTACATATTCCTCCGGAGTCGCGGTGAAACTGTCTCCGAGTTCAGGCGTCGTGCTCCTGGACGAAGACGACATTATGGACATGACGCCTGACGTTATCGAATTCCTTATTGCCCATGAGGTCGCTCATTTTTCAGTATTACACACCTTTGACGCCGTTATTATGCCTACGGTTGAAGCTTTAAGCCGAACACCAATGCCATTGGCAAGGCTTATGGCGCGTATATGCAATGAAATCCTCGCTGACATCGCCGCAGTCAGTGAATGCCGGAATGTAGATGCAGCCGTGGAATTCCTGTCCGGCGGTGACGATGAGCTCAAGGCACTCTACGTTGACCTTTTCTTTAGCCGTGACAATCAGGTTCCCGAGAAACTCTATTACTGCTTCGAGTCGGCTATTAGGCTGCAGGCGCTTGGACTGCTGATGAATTCAGAATACTATTTCGGGCTGCTTGAAACAGGAGTTTCAGCACAGCGCGGCCAGGCATTGTCAAATCACTGGAACCGAGTTGATAAGCTGTTCAGCCATTATCTGGATTTCAGCGAAGCCGATGCTTCAGCTCTGGGAGCGGTAATGGGGGCAGGGCTATATATCGCCGGTTGCCGTTGCGATGACCAGCGCTGGCACAATGAAATCGAGGCGCTTGGGGATTATGGCGCTCCTGAACAATTATTCGATTTCAAGACGGTGCAGACTGCCTACGATACCATTGAGATCAACTCTCAGCATATCAGGGGCATCAGGCACCCATTGAAGAATATTGCCTATGACGTGGTGGCGGGTGCGGTGTGGAGCCGGGAGGACGATGCAGACGTCGCCGACGAGTTCTTGGGGAGCCTGGCTGACAGGATAGGGTTGGATGCCGGAGAGATGCTTTCTTTATGAAAAACCAGCTTGAATTTTGTTTGCTTTTGAGTTATTCTATCTGTGGAGAAGTCAAATAGAAAAGCATAGAAAGCTTGCTACAAGTGTGTGCTACATGTAGATGGTGCTATTTGATGCTATATGGAGTTTGTAATTAGCCTCAAAATTACACTTTGAATTCAATGAAAATCCGCTTTTCATCCTGGCGACCGGAGTTCGAATCTCCGTGGGGACGCCACCTTACCAATCTCCAATTTTCAAAGGCTAAATCCAAACAGTTTCAGCTTGGAAACAAACGGATAAGCCAATGGCTATTTCCATCTGGATACTTTCTTGAGCATTGCAGATGCCATTTCCTCGTCTTTGATGCCTGATACTCCGAGCCAGACGCCCTCAGGTCTCAGATTTTCCATGATGGTATCAAGCTCATCGGTCTCGGCCCAGAGTTGTATGCCCTTGCCTGCAGCCTGGCATTTCCTGTAGATATTAAGCCAGTTGGTCGCGCGTCCTTTGCCGGATCCATAGACCCACTGGATTACATTGAGTTCCTTGATGTCAAGGAGGGAATCGAGGTGGGTAAGTGCCTGCGGACCGTCAAGATGGTAGATGCTCGCCTCGGCTATTTTGCATTCGCGGGCTATTCCCGGCAGGAAAATGTCATCAAACATGGGCTTGGAGATCATGCATGAGAAATCGTTGGATGGAACATGCCAGCGTTTCGAGGATATGATGCCAGGCCAGGAACTGATAGCCTGTCCAGCCGACTGCAGCTTATTTGTATAGAAATTGAAAACCTCCTCGAAGATATCGTCGACATATTTCCTGAGTTTCTTTACGTTTTCCGGACAATCAATCATGTCCATGTTGAGATTGAGAGGATCACGGAACGCCGCTATTGCATCACCTCCAGGGTGTATGTCGGTATATCCGGTATAGTATTTACCCTTTCCCTTCTCAAGGAGGATATCCGTCATCTCGATTATCTTCTTCCAATAGAAATTATCCTTTGAGAATTTTATTTCAGATGCCTTTTCCCAGTCATGGAGGTTGGGGATGCCCCAGCTGGTATGTTCTCCATATTCCATTTCCATCCCAAAGAACGCGCTGAAAATTTCCGGTCCGAGGTTAGGCATGGCCTGTGGCAGGGAATCACCGCAATAGACTGTATTGGCTGCGTTATAGACGGCCCAGTCGGCAATTTGTTCCGCATCCATCCAGCGGTCCCTGATCTTCTGGTAGTTCTTGCTTTCAGGCTTTTTTCCTGAAGTGTTTTTCTTTTGGAAAGACATGATGACAACGGGGCGGTCAATTATTTCGCAGTTCCAGAAGGCGTCCTGTCTTCTTATCCTCGTTTCCCAGTCTGGAATGTTCTCGATCGGCATGATTTTATTTTTCATCTGTTCCTCCGTTGTGATATAGAAAATGTTGAATACATCATATATAATATTTTATTAATCAATAGGTAGCAATATCAATAATGTTGCAATGATTGCTAAAATGTTGCAGGGAGGGCCATGAATACGTTTAGGCAGCATGGATATCCGGCAAATCCGAGGTTTACAGAGAAGGACGGCTGGAGTGTTTTCATATCCTATATCGGATTTTTTGCCAGCAGCGGAGATTTTGAATGGGAACAGAAATCAAACATGTTCTGCGTGCATACCATTCAGAAAGGCAGAGGCATATTCCAGAGGAACG
>JANYBI010000475.1 GCA_025360875.1 Lentisphaerota bacterium | reverse complement strand
TTTCCGAGTTCAGCCGCCCTGTGTGCATTTTGCGAAATTCCTTCAGCCAGATACACCAGAAGATCCTGGAGATCCGAACTCTGTGAATCCTTTCCGCATACGCCCATCGTCATGTTACATCCCGTTCCCTTTGCCGTCTGTTCGCACTGGTAGCAAAACATAGTAACTCTCCTCTTTTTTGTGTTAATATTTAGATATTTTCGCTTCTTATCATGATCAAAAGCATCTTGAATTTTTTGACAGCCCTTACCGCATGCGGAATTTTGGCCGGCATTATAAGAATTTGCCCGGAAATAGCCTTTACAGGCTTGCCACCTATGATGAATTCACCTGTTCCGTCAATTACCTGCACAATGGCGTCAAAAGGTGCGGAATGTTCGCTAAGTCCTTGACCCTTATCGAATGCGAACACCGTCAATGTACCGGTTTTTCTTTCGGCAATCGTCCGGCTTACAATCGAGTCCTTGGAATACTCGATAAGTTTCTTGAGTTCGAAGGATTTTGATGTTTCTAAGAGCTTTCTTGAGTTTTTCATCTGAATTCTCCTTTTAATATAATGAATCATTTATAGTATATATTTCCAAACAAAGTAGGGTTTTACCTACCTGTCCATTATCTCTCCGCGGATACTGATTGTAATCACTTTGAAAGGTATGCCCTTTCCAGATTCCTTTACAGCCCTTTCTGCGATCATCGCAATTCCTCCGCAACATGGGACTTCCATCCTGGCGACAGTGACGCTCCTTATGTCGTTGTCTCTTATTATTTCCGTAAGCTTCTCAAGATAAGGATCCGTATCATCGAGTTTCGGACATGCTATGACAAGTTTTTTACCCTTCAGCAATTCTGAATGGAAATTGGCATATGTGAACGGGACGCAGTCTGCGGAAATGAGAAGATCTGCTCCTTCCCAATATGGTGCTGATGGTGGCACGAGATGCAGCTGGACTGGCCATTGGGTGAGTTCCGATTCCGCCTTTGCCGCAGGAGTATTATTTGCGGAAGACATCTTCTTTTCAAACGAATGCATCGCCATTCCAGGACAGCCGGCATGGTGCTGGTGCTTCTCGACTTTTGGCTTGGATTTCTCAAGATGCTTCTTTACAGCAGCCTCGTTAAAGGCATCCGCCTCCCTTTCAATGATCTTTATAGCATCCTGCGGACATTCCCCAAGGCAGGCGCCAAGTCCGTCACAGTAGTTGTCGCTTACAAGTTTCGCCTTGCCGTTCACCATCTGGATTGCTCCTTCTGCACATGAGCTCACACATTGTCCGCATCCATTGCACTTGCTTTCATCGATTTTTATGATTTTTCTCTTCATGATAAGATTATCCTTCGTAAAATTTTATAATAAGTCGGCTATTGTCGTATTGGTAAAATAGCTGAAAACTTCCTGGTTGATCTTCTCGCTCAGTTTTCCAAGAACGCATTTTTCAGCCATGCACACATTTTTGCCTAGCAGACAGTTCTGGTAGTTGAACTTTCCTTCTATAGCTTCATAGATCTCCATAAGTCTGATCTCCGACGGATTCCTGGCTATCTTGAATCCTCCGTCCGGCCCTCTTAGGGACTTTACAATTCCGCTTTTGGCAAGTCTCTGCAGCACTTTTGACAGGTGGTCACAGGAAACATTCAGGATCTTCGATATTTCCTTTGCTGAAACCATTTTCTCATTTTCCCTGCCTATTATTACAACTGCATGGAAAGCGAGCGATGAGGCTTCGGTTATTTTCAATATGCTACTCATTGAATCTCCTATTTAAGATAACAGGTACTACAATACCAGAATAGTAGAAATAATCAAGATTAAAAATATAAAAAAATTGATTAATAGTTATAACAGACTGTTTATAAGACTGTTACAGTAGAGTATCTTTGGGCTCTTTTTCGGGATCGCCGGAATCTTCATCATCAGAATTGTCGTCAGAAGTTGATTTGAATTCTTTCCACTTGCCACCTTGTTCATCCTTGACAAGAACTTCAATTTTCTTTTCAAGTTCCTTCAGTTTTTTTTCACAAATGCAGGAAAGGGCAGAACCTTCTTCGAAATATTTCATCATTTCATCGAGCTGGAGCTTACCGCTTTCCATTTTCTCAATGATTGTCTCAAGACGCTCAAGCGCCTTTTCAAATGTGAGTGATTCGAATTCCTTTGACTTTATTTCTTTTTTCATGGATTGTGTTATTTTTTGATTAAATTATAAACAAGTGATAATATAAGGGCATATTGAATTAAATCTACAACAACAGGAAAAATATGAAGACGGTAAAACTGCTTGTTATTGTCTTATCTGTTTGCATTCTTGCCAGTTGCGGCAAGAAGCCAGATAAGAATCTTCCTGTCAAAGATACCTCTCCCTCTATGGCACAAGCTCCGAAAAGTTCCGATATGAAGGAGATCGCAAAAGCCAATAATGAAAAGATCGCGAGCGACAAGGAGGAAGAGCAGCAGGAAGGCAAATTTGAAAAACCTGTCTTTAAGCTAAAAAACTGGGATAAGGATGTCAAAAAGGAAGAAGTCGAAAATGATTCCTCCAATATCACGGTTGAAAAAATAGGACAGGATGAGAAAGAGAATAATGATAAAGAAGTGTCAGCACCTTCTGACAGCCTCGCCGCAAAACTTGCCAGCAAGAATGAAAAGATACTATGGACTCCCAAATGGCACTTTGAAGGGGTAGGGGGCATCAGGCTTCCCGGAATATGCATTTCACCTGATTCCAGCGTATTTGCAATCATTGAAACAACAGGAACGGCAAAAGGTCCGAACGGCAGCAGGATCGTATTGGTGAACGCCTACAATTGGCAGGTGCTGAAAATACATGAATTGCAGGAAAATAAAATTACACAGATCTGTTTTCTGCCGGATGGAAAGGGAATGGCATTGTGGTCTGAAAAACAAAGCATGATCAAGAAACCATATGAGCTTATCATTGTTTCTACTGAAAAAGGGGATATCCAGTCGGCCTCCAGGGATATAAAGTCTGATATTACGGATCTTGCAGCGGTGCAAGGATATGTTATTGCAAAGACATTCAAGGAAAACGACATCTGCTGTTTTGATTCTTCAGATATTTCAAAATCTCCGAAAAAGATAAAGAGCGAGAACCTGAATGGTGTATTTGCTATCTCACCTGATAAAGGCAGATTTGCTCTGGCAGGGGAGAAATTTCTTGAGATTTATGAATCCGCCGGCCTTGAACTTCTGAAAAAAATAAAATTTGACGAAAATTTTATCCCTGACAATGCGATTTTCGCAGGAAGAAACGATTTGCTTGTGGTTTCAGGATATAACAAACCGGGATTTATTTTCAAGGATGATCAGAAAAAGACATTCTGTGAAAATACAGGGCGCTCTATTGCCTTCAATAGCGAAGAAAAGCTTCTGGTTTTCGAAAAATACCTGAATAACGAAATTTGCCTCATCGAAGTGCCGGATCTTAACGAATATGGAAAATTTGTACCTGCAGGCATAAATCCAAAGACACAGGGTGCGGCAATCTTCATGACCTATCTGAAGCATCTTGGAAAATATGCAGTTATAGACAGTTATGGGAATTTATGTCTGTATTCGAAATATCAGAAATCCAAGAAATGGAGCAAACAGATCATTTTCGGCACTAAAAAGTAATGTCCTTGCTGTTCAGTTTTGACATAAGTCCGAATATTTCAACAGGATCCGTCTTTTCAATTGATTCCATATGGAAATCGCATTTTCCCAGATCCGCATATCCTATTCCAAATGTCATCATGCCTGCGCTTCTTCCGGCTTCAATTCCTGCAGGGGCATCCTCTACGGCTATGCATCTCGACGGCTTGACACCCATCCTTTTTGCAGCGAGGAGGAAAACTTCAGGATGAGGCTTGCTGTTTTTTATGTCATTTCCATCTGCGATAGCATCAAAATAGAACTTGTCTAAACCGGTCTGTTTCAACAGTGAAGGGGTATTCTTACTGCTTGAAGCTACTGACAACTTCAAGCCTGCCAGTTTCAAACTTGAAAGAAAAGGCTTTACTCCTGGAAGAAGAAGTGCCTCCCCTGATTCGTCGACAAGTTTCTTGTAGAGTTCATTCTTCTTGTGCATGTAATGCTGGATCTGCTCTTCCGTAAGTTCAATCTGTCCTTCTATCATGACCATTAAGGATTCACGTCTGGAAACACCTCTGAGAAGATCATTTTTCTTCTCGTCAAATTTTATTTTAAGCTCATCCGCTATCGATTTCCAGGCGCGATAATGGCAGATTGCGCTGTCGACAAGGACCCCGTCAAGGTCAAAAACAACTCCAGAAGGGATCCTGTCCACGGAAATTGATTGCTTTCCTCCTCCTATCCGGAAGAGTTTCCCTTCGAAGACGATCTTGCAGGAGTATCCGCTTTGGAATGAGACCGAAATCCTCTTCCGTGATATCTTCCATGAGCTTGTCCTTTTACGGAACGTAAGATCGAATGACAAGGTTCTGCTGCCTTCCGGCAGCAATGGCGTGCAGAAAAGCATGCCGTCTTCGCATTTCAGGCCTGCGGACTTCGCAAATTTTGAGTCTGGAACTGATCCGCCGAGATTTTCAATTAACAGCAATTCTTCATTTTTCTTGATTTTCATTTATTTTTCCCATGATATTTTTTGAGGAACACAAAAAATTAACCTTCTGATTTTGCAATTCCAAGGACGACTCCCGTGATTACCAGGGCTGCACCGGGAAAGAACCACATTGGGGGAATTTCCTTGAAAAGAGGGATTGCCATAAGGCTTGCCAGTACGAACTGCGCAGGAACACTGAATGATATGAGCTGAGGTTTGGCATATTTCAGCAGATACATGACAAGGGCGTGTCCTCCGACCGTAGGAAGAAGGACAAGGCCCGCAAGTGCAAGGACGCTCTGTGTATTTCCAATTTCTATTGAACCGTATATCAGCAGTGCGGCAATTGCCTGTACAAATGCAGCAACGAAGAAAACTTCCGTGCTGAACACGAAAATATGATGGCCGGCGCGGAACTTCCTGCTTAATACAAAATATGTGGAACACAATATTGCGGAAATGAATGTGACAGCCATTCCTGCAATATCAGAATGGCTTGCGTTAAACTGGTTTACAGTAAGCCATAAAGTTCCCATGATGGCGATTATGACCGCTAGAATCTCCCATTTGTTCAGTTTTTCTCCGATCATGTAATGTGCTATGAACGGGGTTATCAGAGGCTGCAGACCTATGAAAAGACACGCATTTGCGATGCTGGTATGCTGGATTCCCCAGCACCAGGTCGTGAAATGGGCTCCTAGGAAGAGTCCCGCAAGCAAAGTTCCTCTTGTGAAGAACTTTCTCATGTTTTCCTTGCGGATTATCCATATTGCAAAGGGAAGAATGAGAATTGCTGCACCGAAAACCCTCCAGAATCCTATGCTTGCAGCTGAAATATTGCAGTATCTGGTCAGAATCGAGGCGCTGGAAGTCAGAAGTGTTATTACAATCCAGAGGAATATTATTTTTGAACGAGGCACTGGTTTTATCTGCTTTTTGTCACTAGGTCTGTAAGGTCCGAATGTCTGTTATACCAGTCAATGAAAGATGGAATTCCCTTTGAAATTGGAGTTTTCGGCTCGAATCCAAGCTTCCGACGGGCTTTCTCAATATCCGCATAACTTTCCGGAACGTCACCCGGCTGCATAGGAAGCATTTCCTTCTCAGCCTTCATTCCCATGTTATTTTCAATTATTTCGATCATGTCCATCAGTTTTTCACTGCGGTTGTTCCCAAGATTGAATATCTCATATTTATCCAGGTTTGATGTGAACATGGAGGAGCAGACGCCATGGACAATGTCATCTATGTATGTGAAATCCCTTTTCATGTTTCCGAAATTGAAGACCTTTAAT
>JANYBI010000360.1 GCA_025360875.1 Lentisphaerota bacterium | reverse complement strand
TTGAAGCAGCAAAAGCCTGGCTCGCATTGATCGATGCCGAAAAATATGCAGAAAGCTGGGAGGGCGCAGCCGCCTATTTCAAGGAGGCTGTTAAAAAGGACAAATGGCAGGAAGTCATCGGTCCGGTAAGGAAACCCCTGGGAAATCTTGTCTCCCGCAAAATTGACACCAGGACCTACAAGACTGAAATCGCCGGCGCTCCCGACGGTGAATACTACTTCCTCCAGTACAACAGCTCTTTCGATAAAAAATTTACGACCGTTGAGACAATCATCATGATGCTCGAAAAAGACGGAAGCTGGAAACCTTCAGGGTATTTTATCAAGTAAAACAAAAAGCAGCGCGGGAATCCGCGCCGCTTCAATTGCTATTAGTTAATTTTTCTCGCAGAGAAAAATTATTCCTTGATTATGTGCCATCTATGCAATAGGTTATTATTCATGTAATTTGTTGTACTTTCCATTCGTTCAAGGATTAAATGGGGGAACGCGGAAAATGAAGATTCTGGCGTTGGCAATTTTAATTGCATGTACCCTTACAGCAGCAATGGCCCAGGACGAGGAGCCGAAGGAACTCATCCAGGCCAGGACAGCATACCAGTCGCAGCTCAAGTTTGCCGCACAATCATATCTGCAGAAGCTTGAGAGCCTTAGGAAAACACCGGCTAGGCCGAAGAACCAGGTCGACGCCATACAGGATGAGATATCCAGATTCAAGAGACTGGTCGCAGACGGCGAATCAGCAGCCGTAACAGATGCCTCGCCGGAGAAGCCCGGAGTAAAAGCTGCCGATATCAAGGTCGGCAAACTTACCGAATTCCCGAAAGATATAACTTCCGCTGACTGGGAAAAGCTGCCAGGCAAGGTGATCAAGGTGAACGCCGCCGAGGAATCGTATTATGGCAAGGATCCGGTCAACATAAAGGATGGCGAGTCATTCTACGCCGTCCCTCACCCTTCAGACAGGTGGAACCTGAGCAAGAAGGTCTCCTGTACCTGGGAGGGAATTCAAAATGAAAAGCTTGGATACAGCGGTACAACAATCGGCAGGCTGACGATGTACGTATCAAAAGCCGATCCTAAGAACACATCCTGGCACAATATGGAGCTGAAGGCCATGATTGAGGGACCTGTCAAGGTCGGCTTCAGCTCAGGATATTCCTATGATCAATATCCGAAGATATATTACAAGGGGGAGATCAGAGTCAAACTGGTTCCGGCCGAATAATGCTGCCAGGAACGGTTTACACCTGATTCCCTGACGCATTCGGAAAATTGGCGATACTGAACTTAGGGAACCTCTAAAAATTCGCATTTGGCGCGTTGCGGATGATTTTGAAAGCTCAAAAAGAATTTCTGAACGGAGGCGTATCCCATGGATACGCCAAGAGAAGAACATTTTTTCTTGAGCCAAAAAGATCCGCAACCCGAAGGGAGACAGATTCTTATGTATTCCAGCATCGTCGCAAATCCAGTCACAGCCCGCTGCGGGGCTGCTCCTGGCGTTTGCTCCTTGCCGTCTCTCCATAATCTCCTGTCTCGCGCCATATGCCAATTTTTAGAGGTTCCCCTTAGGCAAACAAGAAGGATCTTATGGAAAAATTGATGATATCAGTTTTGACGATAGGCATACTTGCGGCGGCTATGGCTGAAGTGGAGGAGCCCCCTGACATGGTACGTGCCAAGGCATCCTACCAGGCACAGGTCACGTTTGCAAAACAATCCTATCTTCAGAAACTTGAGAGCATGAAAAAACTACCTTCCCTGACCAAGAGCCAGGTCGATGCCATAGAGGCCGAGATAGCCAAAGTGAAGGGACAGAGCGCTGAAACTCCGGCAACATCACTGCCGGATGCGGCACCGGAGAAGCCCGGAGCGAATACCGTCGATATCAAAGCTGGCAAGCTTACCGAATTCCCAAATGACTTGACTGCATCGGGCTGGGACAGGCTGCCTGGCAAGGTGATCAAGGTGGACGCCGCGGAGGAATCATATTTCAAGGAATCTTTAGTCTTAAAGGACGGAGAGTCCTATTTCGCAGTTCCTCACCCGACAGACAAATGGAACATCAGCAAGAAGATCTCCTGCACATGGGAAGGACTCCCCCTGGATGAGCCGAAATACGACTCAAGCACAAAGGTTGGCAGACTTTCTATCTGGGTTTCGAGAACAGATGGGAAAAACAATTCCTGGACTTCCTTTAACTTTTCCACTCCCATTATAGGCCCTCTCAGGATCTGCTTCAATCCCGGAAGCACCTTTGAAAAATACCCCAGGATATACTACAACGGCGAGATCAGGATCAAGCTGGTTCCGGCCGAATAGGCCAGACAAGCACAAGTGGCAACTTCAGCT
>JANYBI010000355.1 GCA_025360875.1 Lentisphaerota bacterium | reverse complement strand
TGAAACTGCCGCTTTCGTTCATCGCATCAGTTCTCTTCCTGTCGCCGCTTATGTCCGAGGATGCTGCGAAAACTCCAGCTTTGCCGAAGGAAGTTGCGATTGCTGTTCCGTATACGGCGCCCTCCGACGGCTTTCTCAGTCTGGCCATCTACAATGATCATGGACAGCTTGTCCGCAGCCTGTCATACGCCAAGCCGGTGAAGGCCGGCAGCGATTCGTTCTTCTGGGATGGCACGAGCGATCTCGGTGTTCCCATGGCCGCAGGAAATTATACGACCAAGGCGATATTCTTCAAGGAGAAGATGAAGGCGGAATATCTTATGACCGTAGGCAAGAACGGCAATCCGCCGTACCGGACACCCGACGGCAGAGGCGACTGGGGTGGCAACCTTGGCGGACCCGCCGCCATCTGCTCCAATTCCGACAGCGTCATGATGGTCTGGAGCTGTGTCGAGGACAACCAGATCACCGGCATCCAGCAGACAGACGCGGACGGCAACATCAAGATGCGCTACTACTCTTTCTATCCGTGGGACGGACGCCTCTCTGGAACCATGGACGACCGCAACTTCTACCTTGGCATCCTGAACGGTGAGAAGAAGCAGGTCGAAATCGCCGAATATGAACTTGGCAAGCCGCGCGGAAAAATCCTTCTTGCCTTGCCGACCAAGCCGCACAATGAGGGTGCCGGAACGCGCTGGTCCGGTCGCTTCACAGCGATGATCGACGGCATGGCGCTTACTGCCGACACGATCTTCGCCACTATCTGTGCAGACGATGCGTTATTCATCATTGACCGCGCAACCGGAACGATCCGCAAGCAGATAACTATTGCCTCCCCGCGCGATGTGAAGGTTTCCAAAGGCGGACTTATCGTCCAGAGTGGTAACAAGATCGTTCGTCTCAAGCTGACTGGCGAAGTTGAGAAAACTCTCGTAGAAGAAGGTGTGCTGACCGATCCGCATGCTCTTGCCGTTGACGCCCAGGGCGGTTTCTTTTCGAGCGGCGCCAAAGGGCAGATCGCCCGTTTCAGCGCTGATGGAAAACTTCTTGCCAAAATCGGCAAGGAAGGCGGCGCTGCAAGTACCGGACGGTTTGTGTCAACTGCGTTTGGGGGCATACCCGCGATGTGCCTGGGACCGAAGGATGATTCGCTCTGGGTGCAGGACATTGCCACCGGTTTCCCGCGAACTTCGCGCTGGACCCTCGACGGCCAGCTCAAGCAGGAGTGGTTTACACCTAAGGCGAACCTCTGGTCGCACACCGTGAATCCTGCGCGCCCTAATGAAGTGCTGGCAACCAACAACGCCTTTGCAGACGAACCGAGTATTCGCGCTTATGAGGTGGACTGGGCCAAGAAGACCTGGCATCCCAGCTGGTTCTACAACAATACCTGGGACGACATGTTCGCCTGCAACGATGTCTTCCTTGGCTTCCAGCACGGTGGCAATCCGCTGAATGCGGCGCGCGGCGGCAATTCGCCATGGCCTACATTCCACTATGCTGCACGGTTCTTCGTTTCCCATGGCGATAAAAATTATTTCATGAACGAAAGCGGTAACGACGACGGAGCCATCTTCCAGTATTCGCCCGACCACAAGCCCAAGCCTGTCGCCCTTATCGGCTACCACCATGTCGTGAAACGTGATGACGGAAAGTATGAGGGCATATATGATCAGGGGCCCAACCAGTGGATGACCTGGTCCGACCTGAACGGCGACGGGCGTATGTCCGCCAATGAGATTTCACTCGTGAAGGACGTGCCGGCATTCGCAGGCGTCAGCCGCCTGTCCGGCGGCCAGATCGACTCCGATCTTGTCGTCCATATCCAGCTGAACAACGGTGACAGCAAAGACGAATATATTCTTCCGCCAAAGGAAATCCTGCCAACTGGAGTGCCGGTATATGACTGGTCGATGCTGAAGAAGGCCTACGCGCTGAAGCCACCCACTTTTGTTGGCGGTGATAACACCAAGAAAGTTGGCAGCGTGGACATGGATCTACCGCTGGAGGTTGACGATGGACTTTACGCGGTTGCCAAGCCCGGGGCCACGGAACAGCTCGGTCTTCCCGGCATCGACGGCTGGGGCTGGTGGGCCGGACGCAACTGGCGCAACAAGTTCGTTAAGTTCGACAAAAAGACCGGTGAACTGATGTGGGCCGTCGGCCGCCGCGCCCCCGGACTCGTGGAACCCGGACAGATGTATTGCCCCATATCCGTGTCTGGCAAAGGCGGCGATGCGCTTTTCGTCGCCGACGCACTTTCAGTTGTCTGGGTGTGGCATGATGAAGGTCTTTACCTGGGCCGGCTTTTCAAGGACCACCACAACACCGCTCCCAGCGATGTTCCTGTAGACCAGGAACTCTACGGCGAGATCCAGTCCACATTCGTATTTACTCATCCGCAGACCAAAAAGATCTATCACATTGGCGCAGGAAACGAAATGCGCGTCCACGAGATCACTTTGCCGGCAATACAGAAGCTGGCCAGCACATCGCTCACTCTCAGCCCTGAGCAGGCGAAGGCGGCCAAGCCGTGGGATCCCGATGGCCGCTCACCGACTGACAAACCGTCGATCATCGTGACTCCGTCTCCGGGAAAGCTGTCCAAGGAAGTGACAGTCGACGGTGTCATGGACGGTCAGGAAGCGTGGGGTTCGTGGGATGGCAAAATCTGGGATAGTCCC
>JANYBI010000340.1 GCA_025360875.1 Lentisphaerota bacterium | reverse complement strand
AGACGCTTTCGCGGCATCTTCCTTCGCCTTTTTCTCGGCGGCTTCCTTTTCAAGAGTCTTTACAACCTCGCGCGGATGCATGCTGTGATATTTAAAGCATAGCGAGATGAATCCGATCGATGTGGCTCCGACTATCAGCACGTGGATCAGGAACGCATATATAAGCATGCGGACCATCTGCGGCTTGTACAAATCGGCAATCAGGAGTTCCGGATCCCTCCGCCCAGATTCCAGTCTGCCTTTCTTCCTCATACCGCCAGAAGAGTCCTGGACATCTTCTTCCTGCATTTTATTTTGCATGTTTTCCGCCATGGCTGCTCCTTAATATTTTAATTGATTACATATTGCCTGATAAATTCACTTCCCACTACCCTCGCCACCAACCAGCATTACATCACCGCCAACATTGCTGATCGCCACCATGACCGGTCCGAACTGGCTCTGGACCAAACCCTTGTCTATCTTCAGCATGACAATCTTATCCGTCTTGTCCTGCAACAGCGCATTGAGACCGCTTTCCAATGAAGTCAGCTGGCATTCCGTACCCTGAAGCCAGATCTGCCCCTTGTTGTCCACTGAAACTGAAACCGGCGAATCCTTCACGCGCTGGACATCGGGTGACGCTGGAGGTTTGAGCTTGATATAGGATTCCCTCATGAATGTCGATGTCAGAATAAAGAAAATGATAAGCAGGAACGCAATGTCGCCGATATTGACGATCGGAATTTCAAAATGGGGTTCCGGCTTTCTCGCATAGTTCATTTCTGCGCCCCTCCTCCCTCTCCGCCACCGCTACTGCCGCCGCCTTCAATCTCCTGCTGATCCACAAGCGCCACCACGCCATTGGCCTTGGCGATCGCCATCACTACCTGGAAATACTCCTCATACGGGACATCTTTGCCGGCATCGAGGATGACAATGCGCTGGCTGGAATCCTTCGCAAGAAAATTCTCCTTGGAGAGCATCTCCCGCAGGACTTCCATGCTTACAACCTCTGACTTCTCGCCAAAACGTATCTCACCGGGCTTCACACTTACAGTCAGCTGCTTCTCCTGTTTTTTGGAGGCGTCGGTGCTGCCCGAAGGAATCTTCAGTTTGTTACCGGAGGTTTTGGTGAAGGTCGTCGTCAGGATAAAGAAGACAAGCAGCAGGAATGCGATATCAACCAGCGATGCGAGGTTGATTTCGGGTTCCTTGAATGGCTTCTTCTTGAACTTCATTGGGCTGCTGTCTCTCCGGCGGTTTCTTCGGTCGTCTCCTGGTATGCTTCTCCAGCAGTCTCCTCAGTGGCTTCCTGATTGGCCAGGCTGTTGAATCCGACGGCGATGAAATCGATAAGCTGCGTGCTGGTGCGGGAAATCTCGAGCAGATGCTGATCAAGGAGCTTTGAAAAGTAGTGATAGAAGACAGCGGAAGGTATGGCGATTATAAGTCCGGAAGCCGTACACACCAGGGCTTCAGCGACACCGGCCGCCACGAGGTTTCCTTCAAGTCCGCCCATGCCGGACATTCCGGTGAACGAGTTGATCATACCGGTTACAGTTCCGGTCATTCCAAGCAGCGGTGCGACAGTCGCAATAACGCTCAATGCACCGACACGTTTCTCAAGAGGAGCCACCACGTGCGGAGTAAAATCGTCCATCGCCCTGGTGACGTTCGCCTCGATTACGCTGATTCCCCTTCCCATTTCCAGCAATTGGCGCAAGCGCTGCAGGCCCAGCAGCAGCACTGCCGCGGCCGGTCCGTGGCCGGTCTTGCATTCATCAATAGCCTCATCGATGCGGTTCTCCTCAAGCAGCGTGAAAACTCTTTCACGCAGCTCTCCTGCATCGCAATCCGCCATCCTGAACACACGCCAGCGGTCCAGGATCACCGCCAGAGCCACGATGGAACATAATGTCAGCGGGTACATGATAAATGATGCATCAAGAATATATTCTAGCATGATACAATCTCCTTTGCTTTTATTTTAATTTTTATAAATGCCTATGTCCTTAAGAAATGCCGCATGTGATAAACGCTCACATCTTCTTCTGGATCGTCTCCAGGAACTGACGGGCCTTTTCAGCCAACGGTGAGTTAGGATACTCGGACAGCAGCTGCTCCGCCTTCGCCTTTGCAACCGGAAAATTGCCCATGCGATAGGTGGCTATGACCCACTTGAGCAGCATCTTGTCCAGGAAACTGGCGTCCGGATAGTCCTGGAATACCTGTTCCATGAGTTCCACTGCACGCTGATAGTCCTTGTTGGTGATATAGTAGTTTGCGATCTTGTCGAGGGACTCACCGGCAAACGGCGATTCAGGGTAGGCCTCGGAACACTTCTTGTATGTCAGCATTGCCTGTCCGAGATCCGGCTGACCGCCTTTCTGGGCGCGCGCAATTGCCATTTTCTCAAGCACAACTCCGATGTTGTACTGGGCTTCCGCCTTCAGGTTGGACTTCGGCAGGTTTATGATGGAACTGAAGATACGGATCCCCTCATCCGGAAGATTGGCATCCACTTTCGCCTGGCCAATACGCAACAGGGCGCGATCTACCAGGGTCGAATCCGGAAAGAGCTGGGTGAGCGTCTGGCATACGCCGATGGCTTCGGCCAGCTTGTCCTGGACCAGCAGAAGCTCCCACTTCACGCTGAACGCCTCTTCGACCAATGACCTGTCAAGACTGGCCTTCATGCTGGTGGAGATCACTTCGTCGATACGGGTAAGCCCCTCCTCCGCCTTTTCAGAGGCATTCTTATTGAGACCTACGTCCTTGAATATCTGTCCGAGCTTCAAATAGAGCTTGGCTTCAATCAGGTTCTTGCGCGCCTTCAGGTCGACGGAATCCACGACGCGGTTTTCAATCTTCACATCCTGGATCTGTCCGATCAGGAGCTTGACGCGGTATGTGATTTCGCGCGGATCGGCGCTGACCATGCTTTTCTCGTCGTTATAGGTAAGCACAAGCTCATCGCCTTTCATCACCGAGATTCTCCCTTCCTCCATCTTGACATCGGCCTCGTTCTGCACAAGACGGGGAAGCAGGGAGCCGACAAATATCCCTGAATGCGGTTCAGTCTCCTTCAGAATCAGTTCCACGGATTCCCTCTTCAACCATGTATCCGTTTCATCTGCCAGTTCTATGCCTTCCTTGGTCTCGTCTTTCTTTTTTTCCTGCTTGTATTCGCTGGAAATGCGGACGGTCAGGGTATCCTGTTGCGGAGTCACGTCCTTGTCCAAATCCTTCACGCGGATGAAACAGTCCTGATCGGCGAAAACACCCTTGGTGTATTCACGGTACGCACCGTCTGTAAAACCAATTGAGGCCGTGGACACAATTTCCACCTTTTTCTGGAGTTTCTGATTCATCTTTCCGGCTTCGGTGTTTTCGTCGTTGTATTCAATGGTTGCGATATCTCCGCCAATGATTTCCAAAATTCCATCTCCCGGCTTGGGATCGCCCGGATGGGTAGGAACTGAACCTATGTAGAATTCGCCGCTCTTGCCAAGCGGTTCGAGCTTGATCGCTTCACTGTCACCGCCCTTGGTGGTGACCTTGACTTCCAGATTCTTCTGAAGCTCCTTCAGCACCACCAGATCCTGGTCAAAAATTTTCACGTATAGCCGCTGTCCGGCCTCGGCGCGTACCGGCCCCTGGATGACTGCATCCGAGACGCTAGTGCCTACCATCTCCAGGGCTTCGATGGCCTTAGCCCAGCGGCTCTGCTTGAAGTGGCATTGTCCGATGTAGTAATACGACTCATTCGCGAACACGCTGCCGGCAAAGTCATTTGTCACCTTGCGCAACGACATGAACGCCTTGTCATAATTGTTCAGGTAGTAGTAGCAGATACCGGTCTGGTAGAGTCCCTCCGACTGCACTTCCGGATCATCGGACTCGCCCAGCTGCTGGAACTGTATGACGGCCAGTTCATAGTTGCGTTTTTCAACGTAATATTTTCCGAGCGTGGCATAGGCCTGGAAACGGACTTTCGAGTTTGGGAACATGCGCGGCACGGAAGTTATAAGCTTGAGGGCACGCTCATCCTGTTTCTGATCCAGGAGCTCAATGCCTTTCTTCAGCAGGTCATTTGCCTGGAAATCTATCTTGGCGTCTTCTTTCATCTCTGCAGCGCCCGGCTTAGTAGTCGTCCGTACCGCCTCGGCATTGTACGGCAACATCATGGCTGCCGCCAGAAGACATAATGTCAATCCGAGTCCGCGCTCCATAAAACTGGGAATAATCTTTTTCATAGTCTCCTCATCCCTTATGCAAAATTATAGCAAATATTATTTACGATATCCTTACTGTTCAATTGATATCCCCGTCGGCGCCATCGACAACGCCACCACCGGTCTTCACGCCCAATTTCTCCAGCAACTGGTGGGCATTGGAAGAGGCGGGGCTTTTCGGATATACCTTCATGATGCGCCTGGCTTGCGCAATCGCCTTCTCCCTGTCTCCTGCCTCATCCAGATATGCAGCCTTGTACCAAGCCGCATTGGATGCCTGATCGGGGAATGAATTTTCAATTTCCGTGAGCTGGCGCAGCGCCTCATCCAGTTTCCCCCAGCGCTTATAGCAGTCCTGTATGTCCCACAGGGTTCCCGGCGGCAGGTTTATCGCCTGGTAGAGCTTTATCGCCTCGTCATATTTGCCAAGGACCTCCCTATAGAGGCGGGCACGTTCCCTTCCAGCTTGGACTTTCCAATTGTCATTGGGCATGCCTTCAATATCCTTAAGACGTCCAATTGCCTTTTCCCAGTCGCTCTGGCGGGCATACACTTCGTATTTCTTGTATTCGGCAAAAGGCCTGTCGGTCATCTGGTCCGCAACGAAAATGGCCCGGTCGAAGACCCCGGCATCGCGCAGCCTTTCACTGATCCACGCCAGCTTGTTGTTGGCATCGGCCTTGTCTTCCAGCTTCTTGATATATGCGAGGGCTTCTTCGACGAGTTTTGTACGTTCATCTTTGTCCCCGTAGCGGTAGGTGACGAAATTTATGGCCCGGTCATAGTAAGTCCATATACCGCCCTTCGGGTCTTTCTTCTCGTAATACGTACGCTGTGTCTTGAACCAGTTCCAGAAGGCTTTCATGGACTCGCCCTTCTCCTTCTGTTTTGCAAACGTGAACTCGCCGCCCCAGTCGCCGGCAAAACCGTTCCATGCCATGTTCCAGGCCTGCTCGGCAACCCAGTAGCGGTTTTCGACATTTTCGGGATCCTTCTTGTCCACACGCCAGGCCTCATAGCCAGCATAGTCCTTCTTCAGGATATAGTAGGTGATCGCATTGTTAAGGGATGCATTAGCTTCAGGCTGGTTGGTTTTCCAGAACTCCACGGCCGTCGCACGCTTCCAGAAATCGACAGCCTTATCGCGTTCCTTGTTACGCCAGCAGTTGTCTCCTACGGCACGCAGGGCGCCGGCTGCGAGGGGATGCTTTGAATAGTCGGGGTCGTCAATCATCTCCTGCATGCATTTGAGCCCTTGCTTGATGTCTCCATTCTCAATATTGGCCACGCCCATGAAATAAAGTGCCGGTGCCGCATCCTCAACCTTCTGCCCGAAATAGTCCATGACTTCATTGTACAGCTTGATCGCCTCACCGCGGGTCTTGTTCTGCTGCATGCAGTAGCCCCGCATGAACAGCACATGGGAGATGAACTTGGAATCCGCGAACTGGGTCTGGAACTTCTCGAACTCCGTTGCGGCGCCTTTGAAAGCGTTCTGCTTCAGCAGGTCGACAGCCTTGTCATACTGGTTGCGTTCGAACATGCTCATTTCCTGATACCGTTCCGGTGAAAGCTGCCATGTCCACTGCTGCGCGTCGGAATTCAAGCAGGGCAGCAACATGCATGCCAGCAAAACGGCAAGGACCGGGAATCGTCCAATCAGAAATGAAAACATACCAGGCCGTGAACTGAAATTCAATCTCATCATTTGCTCTCCTCCTCGGCGATCCGGGAGAATGCTTCCTCAGTCAGGCGGCCACGTGCAATCTTCGCCCAGCGCCCTTCAGGATAATCCCAGGTCAGCTTCTTGAAGGACTGGTAGGCTTTCATATGCTCATTGCTGTTGAAGTACGAGTCGGCCAGCCAGTACATGGCTTCCTCGCGGACGTCCTTCTGATCAATATATTCATCCACGATCGTATTGAACAGCTTTACAGCTTCCTTGTAATCCTTCATCTTGTAATAGCACTGCGCGGCGAGGAACAGCGACTTGGCAGCAAGCGGATGCGTCGCGTTGCGCTGCTGGAACCTGTAGAAAATCTGCCCGGCCACCTTGTAGGCTTCCTTCTTATAGTAATAGTTGCCCAGACGGACAGTGGAATCGGCAACAAGGTTGCTTTCAGGATATATGTAAGTGACTTTCACATACTCTTCACAAGCCTGCTCGTACTGCTCCATCTTCTCCATGCAGATCGCCTTCTTGAACTGTGAACGCGCGGCATATTCAGATTCCGGCCACGAATTTATCACATGCGAATAGCGGCCGATAGCCTCCTGATAGTTCTCCAATTCCTGTGCCAGATTGGCCAGCAGGAACTCGCCCTGTCCAACCAGTGTCGTGTCAGGATAGTCGCGCATCGCCTCTTCCAGGATGCGCTTGCCATGGTCGATTTCCTCCTTGGCGGTGTCGGTCTGCTTGAGCTTGCGGTGTTCCTTCGCCATTTCAAACAGTGCTTCCGCCATCAGGAAATTCGTCTTGACCGCCATTTCCGGATCCTTGAACTTCTTGGAGAAACTGCTCACCTCTGCATCAGAGCCGTGGAAGATCGTTCCTTTGACGGTAACTTTCATAGGCGGGCCGGAGAGCGTGTCCTCATCGTCAAAAACGAAGGTCACCTCATCACCAAATCTCACATTCAATACACCTTCTGTCTTTGTAGACGGCTGCTCGGCCTTGCTCTGTTCAACCTTGTCAGTCGCCGGCTTTTTCGCGACCGTCGCTGCGGCAGGTGCGGCTGGCTTGGCGGCCGGTGCAGCTGGCTTAGCGGCAGGATCCGCGGCTGGCGCAGTTGGCGCGGCAGCTGGAACAGCCTGGCCTTTGTA
>JANYBI010000047.1 GCA_025360875.1 Lentisphaerota bacterium | reverse complement strand
GGCGCCGGACTCTGCCACGATGCGGCAGGAAAACGGCGCGAAAGGATCACTCTCCACGAGCCGTTCCCCGGTTTCAGCACATTGCGCCAGATGGATCTGCGGACCGATATGTCCACACAGGGCGGATGCCAGTGCGATGTGCTGGAGAAGGTCATAGAGCTTTTCGAGCTGGCGAAGAAATACGATGTGTGTGTCATCCTGTCAAGCTGGTGGTACCTGCATACGTTCTGGTTCGCGGAGGACGAACTGGTGGATGAGTTTTTCGCGCTGCCGCCGGAAAAGCGCTTCATGCGTTTCGCCATTGACACCGATCGCATTCTTGCCGTGCTCAAGGCGCGCGGGCTGGAAAAGCAGATCGCATTTGTCGAGATATTCAACGAGTTTGATTCCCTTCCACACTACTGGAAGCTTGACAAGCTTGGTAAGACTTTGACGGAATTCCGCGGCTGGCATGAGGAGGCGCTCGAATTCCTAAAGAAGCGCCATCCCGACCTGCTTTTCGCCATCGACACATGCTGGTCCGGAATCAACCGCGAGATTATGCCGAGGAACGCACATCTCTGGAACCACCACATGTATTACAGCTGGGGCGCGTATACGAAAGTGTTCGAGGATCCCGTATACCAGGAAGGATTCGATTTCGCCCATGCGGACCAGCATCCTGTGGTTGGCCGCTTCCTGCGTTCGCCGCAGATTCCGATCGAGGCGGTCCGTTCATGCCGTAAATATCTCCAGCACGTGGAATTCAGCTGGCCGACCCGCGTCTGGCTCTACAACAACCTTGATGAGCGGAAGCTGCCCGAACTGGAACGTCTTCTTGATGACAACCTCACGAGCCAGATCGACGACTACAAAAAAACGATCGACGACCACATCCGCATGGCGCTCGAAACGCGCAAGGCTATTTCCCCGGAAATGATTCTTGTGGTCGGGGAGGGCGCCACCTACTGCGGCCATCCGAAGATGCGCTGGGAGGAGAAATCGGACGCCTACTGGGAACTGGTAGACTATGCCTCATGCAGGATGAAGAAGGAAGGTTACTGGGGATGTGTTCCCCGTACAAACTCCGCGGCGGAAGATCCTTCATGGCGTGAATTTCCAGAACGCCTACGGCACGCTACGGAGTTGTTTTTGAAAGGATAAGGAAAAGAAATATGAAAAACAATCTTGAAGGAAAAAGAGTTCTGGTCACTGGTGCGGGCACTGGAATCGGCAGAGGCATTGCAATGGGTTTCGCAAAGGCCGGAGCCGCTGTGGCCCTGCATTACTCGAGCAGTTCCAAGGGTGCGGACGATGCCGTCGCAGAAATACTGGAGAACGGCGGAAAGGCGGCGGCGTTCAAGGCGGACTTCGGGAAGGTCGAGCCGATCAGGGAAATGGCGCGTGAAGCAGTTGCGTTTCTCAGTGGTCTCGACGTCATCGTGAACAATGCCGGAATAACCATGAACATGCCTTTCGAGAAAGTCACGATCGAGCAGTTCGACATCCTATACAATGTAAATGTCCGCGCTCCTTTCATTCTGGCGCAGGCCGTCCTGCCGGAATTGGAAAAGAGCCATGGCGTGATCATCAACATTTCCTCGATACACGCCTATGAAGGCTATGTCGAACATTCAGTCTATGCCGGCACGCGCGGAGCAATCGTCTCCTTTACGCGGCAGCTTGCAGTCGAACTGGCGCCGCGGGGAGTGCGGGTGCTTGGCATCGCGCCGGGCGCAGTGCCCGTGGAAAACCATTTCAAGGCGATGCCCGGCGTCGATCCGAAGCAGATGATACAGGACTGCGGCAAAGGGATTCCCTGCGGCTTTGCAGGAACGCCGGATGACATTGCGAATGTCGCATTGTTCCTGGCCTCCGATTCCGCCCGCTACATCGTCGGCCAGACCATAATTGTCGACGGCGGTACCACCTCATGGATGCCGTTCGGAGATGGTTTCAAGCAGCCGATGCAAGCATCTTTTGGAAAAGGATATGTCCCGGGAGTGTGAATAAAACAATGTAGCACAGGCATCTTGCCTGTGATTATAATTAAGAAAGAATTCATATGAATAAATCAGTACGGAAAGCAGTTTCATCTGTGCCTCTAAAACTGTCATGGCGTATTGGAGTGCCGATCTACGAGAAGGAATCCATTTTTAAGGAACTGATAGCCTTCCTTTCCAAGTACCGGAAAATTGTGGATGAGGTGGCATATTTCGAAACGATCACACATCACCTTTACATTCCGCTCGATCAGGTGCGGAAACGTGCGGATTTGCTCCGGAAATGTGTTTCAGCCATGAAAGCATCGGGAGTTCCGAGCGTAGGGATCAATGTGCTGACAACTCTGGGACACCTGAACGAGGCCTGGGATTTTGTTACTCCGCTTCCTTTCCAGCCGACTGTCGGTCACAATGGCGTTTTGTCGAAGGGATGTGCCTGTCCCAACACACCTGAACTTCGGGAATATGTACGGCAGAAGTATACGCTGTTCGCAAAGGCCGCGCCGGATTTCATCTGGATCGATGACGATTTCCGCATGGGCAACCACGGTGCCGGTGTCAGCTGCGGATGTTTCTGTCCGACCTGTCTCGAGATGTTCTCTGATTTTTCAGGAAGAAAATTTTCTACCAGGGAAGAACTGATTGCCGCCTTGAATAAGCCCAAGGGGAACAAACTGCGCCAGGACTGGATTGAAAATAATGTAAGGACGCTGGAATCACTCGGAAGTGATATCGCCTCCGCCATCCATGCGGTTGATCCTGGGATAAAGACCGGACTCATGAGCTGTGGCACCTCGTACTGCTACGACAGTGCGGAATTCGCAAAATTCTGTGCGGCGCTGAAGGCTGAGAAATATCGGCCCGGCGGCGGATTCTATTCGGATAACCAGCCGGCCGTGATGATCACCAAGGCGTTGGACACCGCCCGGCAATGCGATGAATTTCCGCCGGAAATAAAGGAATGCCAATATGAACTTGAGAATTTCCCTTACCAGACACTCAACAAATCACGGGCTACGCTGATCAATGAATGCACATTGGCCCTGGCATACGGGCTCGACGGAATTGCTTTCAACTGCTTGAATTCCACCGGAGATAGCAACCTCAGAATAAGAGAACCGCTGATGCGCGAAGTTCGCAAAGCTCGTCCGTTCTGGGAGGACATTGCCGCCCAGGCTGATGGTCTCAAAGGACATGGCCTGTGGCTTGCGTGGTCACGCAGCATGCTCGGAAAGGCCGATCTGCGCGAAGGCGAATCATGGCTTGATAGCAACTGGGGCTGGAAGATCGGCGAGGTCACAGACGCACTTGGGCGCATTGGTCTGCCAATGAGCGCACACCGGCAGGGAGCGGCCGTTACAGTTCTTGCTGGCCGCACCGCCGATACTTATTCCGACGAGGAATTGCGAAAAATGCTTTCCGGTGCCGTCCTGATGGATGGTTCGACTCTGGAAGTCCTGGAAAGGCGCGGACTGGGTGAACTCACCGGTGTCCGCATCTCCAAACGCTGGGACAATGGCGTGAAGGAACGGTTGACTGACGACAAATTCAACAGCCAATGGGCAGGATGCGTCCGCGATGCGAGAATAGAATTCTGGGGAAATGCCATCGGACTCGGTGACATGCTGGAACCGCTGTCTCCCAAAGTGCGCGTACTGTCAACCTTGGAATCATATTTTGACCAGCAGTTTGGCCCTTGCATGACTGCATTTGAAAATAGTCTTGGCGGACGGATCATTGTCTCCGGATATGCTCCTTGGCTTTTCCTCGGTTCGGAAGCCAAGCGTGAACAACTCCAGAATGTATTGGACTGGGCTACGCACGACCGTCTGGCTGTGCGGATAGAAGAGACTGTACCGCTCATCCCGGCGGTCCGCCTGTCTCCCGGGAAAGACCGGGGCACCATTGTGCTGTTGAATGCCGGCTTTGACATCATTGAGGAGGCGACTCTCCATTTCCGCGGTCCCGATATTCCGGTGAAATTGGTGTCACCGGATTCAAAAAAGCGGCAGTTGAAAACCGTTCGCGAAAAAAACGGCTGGACTGTCAAACTGAAGGATTTTGCTCCGTGGACGGTGAAGGCGCTGCTCCTGGGCTGAACACAATGACTATGCATAAGCTCCAAAACATTCTGGATTCTGCTGATGAAACCTCAAGGACTGCCGTTTTTGAAGATGGCAGTTCTCTTCTTGTTTTGCCTGGCAGCGGCAGAGTTCTTGGATTATATGCACCTGATTCTTCCGGGAACTTTTTCTGGACCAATCCGGCTCTGGAGAGCAGGAGAACTGCTTCTTCATTCTTCAAATCTGAAAAATGGAGGAATCCAGGTGGCGACCGGACCTGGCTTGCCCCGGAGATTGAGATATTCATCGGTGATCTCTCCAATCCGATGGGAACGTACAAGGTTCCCGTGGAACTGGATCCCGGTAAATGGCGCATCGCTGCGAAAAAACCTTGTCTCCTGATTGAAAACAAGACAAACATATTTCTGCGAAATTTGCGGAAGAACATCCGTCTGGAAATCGTTAAGGAATGGAAGCCGGCTCCGAATCCATTGCGTAACTCCGGCTTAAAAGAAATCGCTTATGCCGGATACGAACAGGAAACGAAGCTAGAGTTGGCTACAGGAAACAAGACCCTTGCTACGCAGCACATTGGCATCTGGAACCTGATCCAGCTTCCAAATCCGGGCAGGATGATTATTCCGACATATTCAAAAACCGAACCTCGCATCATCTTTGGAAAGATCCCAAGGAGCAAGCTGAATGCAGACAGGAACTTGGTGAACTGGACGATGGATGGAGAGGATGGAAGCGCCAAGATTTCCATAAAGGCCGGAGAACTCACAGGCAGAGCCGGATACTTATACCGTTCATGCAAGAACAGCGCCACGTGGAATCTGGTGATCCGCAACTTTGCCGTTAACCCTTCAGGAGAATATATTGACACTCCATGGAATGATCTGTCCGATCGGGGATATGCGTTCCAGGCCTGCAGCGTAACCGACGGCACCGTTAAATTCAACGAGCTTGAGTATCATGTGCCGGCGGCGGCCGCGGTTCAAGGGCGGAACATCAGCTGCGATCGCTCGCAGGTCTGGGCATTCCGAGGCGATTCTGCGAAGATCGCAAAAGTCGCGGAGCTCCTGCTTGGCATATGTATATAAAAGCATGATTTAATAATTACAGTGTGCGCAGATTATTCTGCGCCATAAACAGGAGATTGTACAATGCAAGGACTGACAGGCGAACTTAAGAAGAGAGTCAAGAAAAAGGGTTCTTTCTTAAAATGAGTGGGTAATATCGCATACCCCCTCCGTATTGGTTTATATTGTATTCCATCATTCAAAGAAATTCAATATCATAGATGAGGATGGAAAAGAAATGGTAAAAGAACTGTTTGAAAAGGCGCTTG
>JANYBI010000332.1 GCA_025360875.1 Lentisphaerota bacterium | reverse complement strand
ATGAAGCCCATTACCCCTCCATCGAGCAGTCAGCTAAAACTTTATCCTTGCACGTGCTATATCATCTGTTGTATTTATAGACAGCTTTAAGGATTGAAAGAGCGGCGATGGTACATTTTTACATAGATCATGTGGTTAAAGGCGGAAAGAAAGTGCAATGATAATTGATCCAGTCAATTTTTCAGATACAGTAAAGGAAGTTCGTCGGCAACTGGGATTAAGTCAGGAAGGGCTTGCGCAGGAATTAGGCGTGAGTTTTACCACAATAAACCGTTGGGAAAACGGTAAGACGGTGCCCTTCAAACTGGCTCGAACACAGTTCGATACATTCTGCGCTAAGATGATCAAGCAAGGGAAGCTGAAACTGTCCGGAGGAAAGCAGTGACCGGTAATCAAACAGACCTCACATTCTTTACTAACGATCAGCATCATACGCTTCTGGATAGATTCAGGGCTACGCTTGCGGATACTCGACTATTTGATGTGCTTGTCGGCTATTTCCGATCAAGCGGATTCTATCAGTTGTATGATTCCATAGAACCAATCACCAAAACAAGAATTCTTGTAGGGCTCGGCCTGGATGTCGAATCATCCCGTGCAATCAATTCCTATCAGGATCAGGGCGTACTGGATTTTGATTCTCATAGCAATACGAAAAAGGAGTTTCAGGAAAATCTGATGAAGGAAGTCGAAGATTCGCCGGAAACAGACCAACGCCTTGAAACAGGCCTAAGGAAGTTTATCGAGTTTCTGAAGTCTGAATGCCCGGATGCGGAGAAAGACCTAAAAAACGGCGGCAATGGGAGAAAGATGGAAATACGTGCTTTCCCGTCAAGAAACATTCATGCCAAGGTTTACATTGGCCGATTTGCGCCGGAAGATCGCGATTTCGGCTTTGTAGTTACTGGATCAAGCAATTTCTCCTACTCAGGTCTTGTAGCAAATCGGGAATTTAACGTGGAGCTTCGACAACGGCGCGACGTTGAATTTGCGCTACTGCAGTTTGAAGCCCTTTGGCGGGATTCCGTCGATATCTCATTCGAGTTCGCTGACACGGTTGAAAATAGGACATGGCTCAATGACCGAATTATGCCTTATGAGTTGTATCTGAAATTGATTTACGAATACATGCAGGAAGACATTAATCTTCAGGACACCATTCGAACTTTTCTGCCCGATGGTTTCATGGAGCTGCAATACCAGCAACAGGCAGTCGTCCAGGCGCTTAAGAAGCTCGAAGAGTACCACGGGGTATTTTTATCCGACGTAGTCGGATTAGGAAAGACTTTCATAGCAGCGCAACTCTTGCAGCAAATTAAAGGACGTATCCTGGTGATCTGTCCTCCTGTGTTGAAAAACTACTGGGAGGAAAGCTTGCACGATTTTCGGGTGCCGGCCAGAGTTGAATCTCTTGGAAAACTTGATCATATAGTGCGGTTTGGAATAGATCGCTTTGACTACGTCGTCGTGGACGAAGCGCATCGCTTCCGTAACGAAAACACCCGATCTTATGCCGATCTCCTCGATATTTGCAGGGGCAAGAAGGTCATTCTTGTCACTGCGACGCCTTTGAACAACACGATCGATGATATCTTCGCCCAGCTCAAATTGTTCCAGGCGCCAAAGAACTCTACCATTCCCGGCATCCCCAATCTTGAAAAGTTCTTCCAAGGCCTGAAGAAAAGGTTCAAGGGCATGGATCGCACCGATCCGGAGTACAAGGGTATGATCAAGCAGGTATCACGGGAGATTCGCGAACGCATCCTGAAGCACATTATGGTGCGACGCACCCGGCGGGACGTGTTGACCTATTTCAAAGCGGATACGATCAATCAGGGACTTGTTTTCCCCGAAATGCAGGACCCCCGGAAAATTATATATCGGTTTGAGGGTGAAATGGAGCAAACCTTCAATGCCACTATCAGCCTGCTCCAAACCTTCCGTTATGCCCGCTATATTCCGCTCTTATATTATGCCGGCAACAAGGGCTTGACCGAGTTTGAGAAACAGCAGCAGAGAAATGTCGGCGGCTTTATGAAAGGCATACTGATCAAACGCCTGGAGAGCAGCTTCCATGCCTTTCGCAGAAGCGTTCGCCGATTCGTGGAATCCTATGAGCGATTCATCAGAATGTTCGATTCCGGAACGGTTTTCATCAGCAAGGATATTGATGTTTATGACCTGATTGACAATGATGATATTGAATCGCTTGAGGCCTACGTGGAGGCGGAAAAGGTACAGAAATATAATTCCTCGGATTTTAAAGAGGATTTCCTCATCGATTTGCGTCATGACCTCACCATATTGAAACAGCTTGAGGTGCTATGGATGCATATCCATGAAGATCCGAAACTGGCGCGATTTGTAGAAAGCCTGAAGTCGGACGCAGATTTAAAAAACAGACAACTCATCATCTTCACCGAATCAAAAGAAACTGGGGACTACCTGTTTGAACAGATGAACAAAGAATTTCCGGGCAAGGTCATCTTTTTTAGCAGTCAGGGCGGCCGCTCTGGGATGGATGAAGCATTCCACAATCCAGCCCGTGCCCGTGATTTAATCATGGCGGCTTTTGATCCCAATCATAAAGAGCCGACCCACGGCCTCCGCGTCCTGATTACCACCGATGTGCTGGCCGAAGGTATCAACCTGCATCGGGCCAATATCCTGATCAATTACGATCTTCCGTGGAATCCGACACGGGTGCTCCAGCGGGCCGGTCGTATCAACCGCCTGGGGACAATCCATACCGACATCTATATTTACAATTTCTTCCCCACGACCCAGTCGGATGTCCATTTAGGGCTTGAGG
>JANYBI010000289.1 GCA_025360875.1 Lentisphaerota bacterium | reverse complement strand
TGTGAACAGCAGGATCAGGCACAGTCGAATCATGGTTTCTCCGCAACATGTTTTAAGACAGTCGAGTTATTATATTGATATGTTGAGGCAATTTCAAAATTGCCTCTTTTGAGCTGATTTCTAAAGTTGGAGTTCACGGCTTTAGCGTGCGTAACATATTGAATGCCAAGACACACTAAAGTTGTGAACTCCAACAAAGTGTATTGCCGCAACAACCGTTTTGGCAGTTTTGAAATCAGCTCGGCTGTATAATTGGAGATAATCGTTGGTCCTCCAAAGGAGGATTAGTTTGCGTGTTTGAAATTTGGATGGATATATAATTGGAGCATCATGCAATCGTTGAGATTAGGTTCGGCAGGTATGAGAGGCGAGGTGGGGTCGGCGCTGACGCCGACGCTCGTCATCAGTTTCGCGTCCGCTTTCGGAACCTATGCGGAAGGCGGGAAGATTGTAATCGGTCGCGACAGCCGCAATTCCTCGCCCATGCTCCATGTCGCTGTCACATCCGCCCTCCAGAGCTGCGGCTGCAAGATCATCGATGCCGGACTTTGTTCAGCGCCGCTTCTCCAGTTCCTTGTGCCGTATCTCAAGGCCGACGGCGGACTCCTGATTGGTGGCGGACATCATCCTGCCGAATGGAATGCGATCGTCCCGATAGGAGAAAACGGCGCATACCTGAACAACAGGAGAATGCAGGAACTCCTAGACATATACCATAATGGCCGTTTCAGGAATTGTGTCTGGAACAAGATCGGCAAGGTTGAATACATGCCTGACAAGGCATACGACAAATATCTCGACAAGATATGCGCCCTTATGGACGTCAACTTGATTTCATCGCGGAAGTTCAAGGTCATCGCCGATTTCTGCGGAGGATCCGGCTCCTGTCTCGCGAAAGGGTTCGCCGAACGACTGGGCATTGACCTGATTCCTCTCAACGACACGCCGACTGGCATCCTTCCACACGATCCGGAACCGCGTCCTAGAAGCAGTTTCCAGGTCAAGTCGTTCATGAGCCATCTGAAGGCCGACATCGGGTTCGTCTTCAACAGCGATATGAGCAGGACCGCCATCACTACCGATATTGGCGAGACGCTCTCTGAGGAATATACTTTCCCCCTCGTGGCTTCACATGTGCTTCTGAAGAGCGAAGCGCCAAGCACAGTCATAACCAATTGGTGCACGACAAGGACTCTTGATGACGTTGTAGCCAGCTTCAAGGGCAATGTCGAGAAAACCAAGGTCGGGCAGGCTCCCATAATCGACGACATGCTAGAACTTGATGCGAAACTCGCAGGCGACGGGAGCGGAAGCGTGGCCCTGAAGGATTCCGTGCCCGCTTTCGACAGCTATCTCACCATGGGGCTTATTCTCGAATCCATGGCCGCTAGAAATGCGCGCTCATCGGAACTCGCCGGCTCAATACCGCGATACCATATAATCAAAAGAAAAGTCCAATGCCAGTCCTCCCACGCCTATTCCCTGCTCAGAAACCTGAAAAGCCAGTTCCATGGCGCGAAAATGACAGAACATGACGGATTCCGTTTCGACTGGAGTGACGGCTGGATTCATCTGCGCGCCGCGATGACCGAACCAATCATACGGATGATAGTCGAGTGGCGGACAAAAGAGGAAGCCGAGGAGAAGGCACTGCAGGTGAGGAGCCTTTTGGAGCGGCTGGTCGGATGAGAAAGAGAAATTGAATATCCAATATCGAACAAGGAATGTCCAATAACGAAGTAAAGAACATGCCTTGCGGCTTTAACTACGAACAAAACAAGAATACACAGATTCTGAATTTGTTGGTAGTCAAGCCCGCAAGAGCTGTTTTTAAGTATGGATGATTTTGTTCCTTGTCAAAATTTTTCGGAGAAAAATTTTATATGAAGATGTCGACAAGCCTCAAGATCAGCGTGAGCGGCGTCCGCGGAGTCGTGGGCGAATCGCTCACGCCTTCCCTTGTTGCGTATTTCGCAGCTTCCTTCGGCGAATATGTCGGAGGAGGGCGGGTGCTTGTTGCACGCGACACGAGACCGACAGGCACAATGTATGAGAATGCCGTCGTTTCAGGTCTTCTCTCGGTCGGGTGCCAGCCTTTCATCCTTGGGATAGTCCCGACGCCGACCCTCCAGATGGCGGTCGTCAAGCTACGCGCGAACGGTGGAATAATCATAAGCGCAAGCCATAATCCCGAGGAGTGGAACGCCCTGAAGTTCGTCAACTCCTCAGGAATATTCCTAAACCACAACGAGGCGGAAGAGCTTCTGGACATCTATAACCAGCCTTATACAAACTATGTGGCCGAAAGCGAATACAGGAATGTGCATGTCGCCGAAAATCCTTTCGGTATCCACAGGGACAAGATATTCGCGCAAATTGACATTGAGCCCATAAAAAAAACGAAATTCAAGGTTGCGATTGACTGCTGCAACGGCGCAGGCGCACCTTACGCGAAAAGTTTTCTCGAGGAACTCGGATGTGAAGTCACCGCAATCTTCACCGACATCGACAAGGGATTTGAAAGGGCTCCTGAACCCGTTGCTAAAAATCTGGGTGCCATCAGCAAGCTTGTCAGGGAAGGGAAATTCGACATAGGTTTCGCGCAGGATCCCGATGCCGACAGGCTTGTCCTTCTTAACTCAAAGGGAGAAGCTCTTGGAGAGCAACTTACTCTTGTCCTGGCTATTTCGCATGTGCTCGAAAAGGTGAAAAGGCATGGGAATGTGGTTGTCAATCTCGCAACTACGAAGGCTGTAGAAGATGTGGTCACTGCCGCAGGTTCTTCATTGTCCTATTCGAAAATCGGCGAGATAAATGTCACTTCCGAGATGATGGACAGGAAGGCCATAGTCGGAGGCGAAGGCGGCAGCGGAGGGGTGATCTGGCCAGCTGTCCATCCGTGCCGCGACAGTTTCACAGGGATGGCGCTTATTCTGGAAATGATGGCGTCACGAGGTGAAAGCATTGACGCCATTATGAAATCGATGCCGAAATATTTTACCGTCAACAGGAAGATCGCCACTTCGGGTTCGCGGGCTTCGCAGAAGGTCATCCGCGAACTTCGCGAAAATTACGCCGCACAGAAACCGAATACGATCGATGGCATCCGTATTGACTGGGACGACCGCTGGGTGCTTGTCAGACCTTCCAACACCGAACCGGTGATAAGGATCACGGCAGAGGCGAAGACTGAAAAGACCGCCGATGATCTAGCTGCGAAATTCGCAGAGGAGATAGAGAAGATCATCTCATAACCACAGAACACACGGAAGACACAGAAGATATAACCACGATATACACGAATAAATATCTTTCCAATGGAGCGCCGGCATCTTGCCGGCAAAGAATTAGTTGCCAGCGGGACGCTGGCGCTCCCAAATAAAAAATCCCGGCTGCGGATCTCGCAGCCGGGATTTTGTTTCTCAATCTGATTTACTTGATTCCAAGAACCTTCTTCACTTCGGGAAGAGTTCCTGCCGAACCGAGTTTTCCGTTCTTGTGCGCGATGAACTTGGCATACTCCGCCATGAAGATCTTGCCCGGAGGACGGAGATCGAATTTCTCAGCATTGTCGCGGAAGTATTCGCGGTGGACGCGTGTCCATACGAGACGTCCGTCCGTGTCGATATTGATCTTGGTGACACCGAGTTTTGCGGCTTTCGCAAACTGGTTCTCATCTACGCCCTTTGCGCCGCTGATTTTTCCGCCGGCCTTGTTGATCCTCTCGACTTCCTCCTGCGGGACCGAGCTTGAGCCGTGCATTACGAGCGGAAGTCCGGGAAGGAGCTTCTGGATCTTTTCGAGCACGTCGAAATGAAGACCCTGTGAACCTGAGAACTTGAATGCGCCGTGGCTGGTTCCGATGGCGCATGCGAGGCTGTCGCAGCCGGAAAGCTTGACGAATTCCTGCGCTTCGGCGGGATTCGTGAGCTTGGCGTTCGCTTCGTCTACCTGGACGTGTTCCTCAACACCACCGAGCTGACCGAGTTCAGCTTCGACCGAGATGCCTTTTTTGTGGGCGAGATCGACGACTCTGCGTGTGGCCGCGGCATTTTCCTTCAGGGGATCGTGGCTGGCGTCGATCATGACGGAGCTGTAGAATCCGCTGTTGATGCAGTCGACGCATGTGGCTTCGTCGCCGTGGTCGAGAAGGACCGCGAAGACGGCTACCGGGAATACCTTCTCAGCCGA
>JANYBI010000265.1 GCA_025360875.1 Lentisphaerota bacterium | reverse complement strand
GTGTTTTTTCGGAACACCAAGGATTTTCTTGCCGGATTTTATTTTTCTGATGACATCCTCGGCATGATCGAGATCGATGCAGAAATCATTTTCTTTTACATCCACAAGCACCGGAATGGCGTTGAAATAGCGGACAACTTCCGCGGTAGCCGCGAAAGTCATGGTCGGGACGATCACAAGATCCCCTTCCTTTATTCCGATAGCTTCCAGCGCAAGATGCAGCGCCGCAGTGCAGGAATTGAGCGCAACTGCGAACTTCGCATCCACATACTTCGCAAAGTCGGCCTCAAACTGTTTCGTCCTCATGCCGGTCGTAAGCCATCCCGACTTCAGGCATGCTATGACTTCCCTTATCTCATCGCCTCCTATGGCCGGCCGATGGTAGTTTATAAAATTTTTATCCATAAAAATTTTATCCTTTCAAAACAACAAATATAGTTCCGACTAGGATTTTTACATCATTCAGGAAACTAATGTTTTTAACATAATCCTCGTAGATTTCAAGTTTACGCGGTAGAATCACCTTGCGGTACTCATCTTCAGGATCCTTGGCCGTCGCAAGAAGCGCCTCTTCATTCCTGAATTTTATCGAGGCGGGATCGGTTATGCCAGGACTCGCACGCAGGATTCCGTTCCAGCGCGCCTGATAGAGCTTGATGTACTGTTCGACTTCAGGACGCGGTCCGACAAGAGACATCTCTCCCTTGACGACATTGATCAGCTGCGGCAACTCGTCCATCTTCGACTTGCGCAGCCACTTCCCGATCCGTGTAATTCTCGATGCCGATCCCGGCTCGAAGTCCTTCCCTCCAGTTTCCTTCTTCACAGTCATGGATCGGAACTTGTATATGTCAAAATAAACTCCGTCTTTTCCTCCGCGTCTCTGACGGAAAAAGACCGGCCCTCGTGAATCCAGCTTTATGCATAGTGCGATGAAAAGCAGGAAAAGGGAAAGTACCAGAAGCGCAGAGGCCGCAACAATTAAATCAAATAATCTTTTGAATGAATTCTTATACATTATCTGAGCTTCAGGAGATGTTTGACTATCTTTGACGCGGATTTTCCATC
Organism: Lentisphaerota bacterium; assembly: GCA_025360875.1. Taxonomy (GTDB): domain Bacteria; phylum Verrucomicrobiota; class Lentisphaeria; order Victivallales; family GWF2-50-93; genus GWF2-50-93. The sequence continues at coordinate 3,857 of JANYBI010000265.1, read as the reverse complement.
GCCATATGGTCTTGCCGATGTTGACGAAGGCCTTCTCTTTGCGAAATTCGCAAACGCTTTGATGATCTTTGAGGAATCTGCGCCGGTGATCTTGTTCCACCCGAGCTCGGAGGTTTCAACCCATTCCGTTTCATCTCTCATCGTTATGCAGGGAACCCTGTAGAAGAAGGCTTCCTTCTGGACTCCGCCTGAATCGGTGATGATTGCAGAGGCATGCTTTTCAAGCAGGATCATCTCGAGATATCCGACAGGCTTTATCATTTTCACATTGCCTGAGACAGACAGGTCATATTTGCCGATGAAACCCATAGTCCTGGGATGGACAGGATAGACAACCGCAGTTTGACGGGAAATAACATTGACCGCCTTGACGATTTCTGAAAGCCTTTTCCTGTCATCCGTGTTTTCGGCCCTGTGGCAGGTCAGGAGGGCATATTTCTTCTTTTCCAGCGCGAGCCTTTTAAATGGATTGCATTTCTTCTCCGCAATCTCAAGGAATTTGAGGGCGCAGTCATACATAACATCTCCTACAAGCACTGCAGTTTTCCCCAGATTATCCTTTTTTAGATTCTCCATTGCCGTCTGCGTCGAACAGAAGTTGACAGTTGCAAGATGGTCGGCGACGATCCTGTTGATTTCCTCAGGCATCTTCCTGTTGAAAGACCGCATTCCAGCCTCGACATGGGCTATGGGAATATGGAGTTTGGAAGCGCAGAGAGCGCCCGCAAGTGTAGAGTTGGTGTCTCCATATACGAGAACCAGATCCGGATTTTCCTTGATAAGGATCTCTTCCAGTTTTTCAAGCATCCTTCCTGTCTGTTTACCGTGCGAACCTGAGCCCGTTTCAAGGTTATATTTTTCATGGGGAACTCCAAGTTCCCGGAAAAATATCTCGGACATCTCGTGATCGTAATGCTGTCCGGTATGGATAATCACCTCGCGGACAGGCTTATGTTTTGCGAATTCCGCTGAAACAACGGCCGCCTTTACGAACTGGGGCCTGGCTCCGATAACTGTAAATATTTTCATGAAATGCTCCGTTTTCAATATTGCTTAAAATACCTCTCCGGAGGCTTGTTTGCACTGCTTTCCCCCCAATTGCTCAAAAGTCTTTCATTGCGCCTTAGCTTCAATGGGTCCCTGCCGATAATCAATCTGGACAGCAGCGATAATGGAGTGAATACAAGATAGAAAAAAACTGCCAGTAGCACGTTTGACACAACGATTCCGATTGATGCACCTGCAATAAACCATATGTAATAGACGGGAAGAGCAAGTAGCCGGAGGAAATATGCCATTATGAGGACAATAATCCCTGCCAGAGCCATTATCGATGGAGACAGCAGGGCCTTTGGCATGGTGAGATTGAAAAGGAAAATGTTGGCTAGTAAAAATATTACTGACAGGATCAGCATCCCAATTGCTACGGTTCTGCCAAACCTTTTCAAGTCATCGGCGTCCGGGCGCAAGTTGATTTCTAAAAATGGATTTACCATAAGATCAGTCCAGTTTGAATTCTTCAATGTATTTACGGCGTGATTCATTGTCGACGACTTTCTGATCTGCCTTCATGAGGATGTAGTTCTCGAGGACCAGGACATCCATTTCACAGTTCATGAAGCATCTGAATGCATCAGTTGGAGAACAGACAATGGGCTCTCCCCTGATGTTGAAGCTCGTATTGATTATCACGGAACATCCTGTCTTCTCCCTGAAACTTCTAATCAGCTCGTAGAATCTGCCATGCCTATCCTTGTCAACCGTCTGTATCCGCGCCGAATAGTCAATGTGCGTGACGGCGGGAATCTGTGAACGCGGTATGTTGACTCGCCTGCGAAGATCCGGATCCGATGCCATAATCTCCTTCTGTTTTTCATCTACAGGAATCCTCTGTTCCTCTTTGACGGGCGCAACTAGCAGCATGTAGGGCGACTCGCAGGACAGATCAAAATACTTGTCGGCATCTTCAGCAAGAATACATGGGGCGAAAGGCCGAAACGATTCCCTGTACTTGATCTTCAGATTCATCTTTGCCTGCATTTCCACGCTGCGGGCATCCCCTATTATGCTTCTCGCACCGAGGGCGCGCGGACCGAATTCCATTCTACCGTGGAACCAGCCGATCACATTTCCGGCGGCGATAAGTCCGGAGACCTTTTCTACGAGGGCCTTCTCTTCAAAGTAACTATATACCGCCCCCTGCTTGTCAAAGAACGCCTTGATTTCGTCATTATTGTAGCTTATTCCCAGGAGTGAACCTTTCTGCGTGTCGCTTTGGCGCGGTTTCCTTTCCATTCCAAGAAGCTGATGATATGCGAACAATGCGGCACCGATGGCGCCGCCCGCATCGCCTGCAGCAGGCTGTACCCAGATTTTCTCAAAAATATTTTCCTTCAGGATTTTTCCATTGCCGACACAGTTCAGAGCTACTCCTCCTGCAAGACAGAGGTTCCGGCATCCGGTTATCTCTTTAGCATGCCGCGCCATCTTGACCATTATCTCTTCCGTTACAAGCTGTATGGATGCTGCCAAATCCATCTCACGTTGCGTGATCTGGCTCTCAGTATCTCTTGCAGGACCGCCGAAAAGCCTGTCGAATTTTCCTGACGTCATCTTCGTCCCAGTACAATAGTTGAAATAACTCATGTCCATCCAGATTGATCCATCAGATTTTATGTCTACGATCTTTTCCTTTATCATATCGGCATAAACGGGTTTGCCATACGGAGCCAGTCCCATCAGCTTGTATTCGCCCGAGTTCACCCTGAAGCCCGTGAAGTATGTGAATGCTGAATACAGGAGGCCCAATGAGTGGGGGAATTTCATCTCCTTCAAGATCTCTATCCTGTTGCCTGCACCTTTTCCTATGCTTGCAGTCGCCCATTCACCTACGCCATCTATTGTGAGAATAGCCGCTTCTTCAAACGGGGAGGGTAGAAATGCGCTTGCAGCATGGGATTCATGGTGTTCTGGAAAAACGATCTTACCGCTGAAGCCTGGCCCAAGCTTCTTCCTGATGTCACTTTTTATTAGAAGCTTCTGCTTGAGCCAGAGCATCATCCCCTTTGAAAAGGAGATAAATCCTCTGGGGGCATATGCAAGATATGTCTCGATGAGTCTGTCAAACTTGAGAAGAGGCTTGTCGTAGAAGACGACATAATCGATATCTTCAGCGCGCAGAGAGGAATTTTTCAGACAGAAATCTATGGCTTTGACCGGAAATCCATAGTCATGCTTCATTCTAGTAAAACGTTCCTCCTGCACCGCCGCTGTAATCTCGCCATCGACTACAAGCGCGGCCGCAGAATCATGATAATAAGCTGAAATTCCAATTATTTTCATATGATTGTCCTAATCGGGGCAAAAAAATAATATACCTTGATTTAAACGGGCATGCAATAAGGAGGGAGATCAGTTGGAATCAGGCTTTATGACGCTGATGATATGGGTGCGTAGAAATGGGAAGAAAGTTTCAAGTATATCGGCAGTTAATATTGAATATGGAGCTATCAGTCTCGCCAGAGGCGGAGCAAAGGTGATTTTATGGAATTCACATTTCCACGGCGCGAAAAGCGATGCAACTTCCTTTTTCCCAACTCCGCGGACATCGGGATTCTTTGGGCTGTCGTATATGAAATCATACCATAGGATGAACCCGTTCTTCCTGCAGACACGCTTCATCTCCGAGGCTATTCGCTTTCTGTTTTCGTGATCCTTGACGGACGTGAACACGGTTGATTGGAACACGATATCGAAGGATTCGTCTTCCCATGGCAGCCCAGCAGCATTGCCATGCCGTACGTCTGCACCCTGGATCCTGCGTTTTGCGAAATCAGCACGCTTGCTGTCGAGTTCGA
>JANYBI010000243.1 GCA_025360875.1 Lentisphaerota bacterium | reverse complement strand
CTTCCGCCCTTTCGATGTTCGTGTCCGGCTGCGGGAAGAAGGATGATTCGGCGGGAAAGAAGCAGGGACAGGGACCTATGCCGGTGGCTATAGCAAAAGCTGAAACCAGGAACATACCGTGGATTTTCGACACTTATGGAGCTGTCGAGCCGTTCTCATCCGTGGACATAAATTCAATGGTCGGCGGAAAAGTCACGAAGATAGATTTTGTTCCCGGGCAGAAGGTCAAGAAAGGCGATGTCCTGGCCCTGATAGATTCAAGGCCCTACGAGGCCAACCTCAAGCAGATCGAAGCCAACATGGAAAGGGATACCGTGCTTTCAGCCGACGCCGACAGGCAGGCCAGGGTCAAACAGGAACTGCATGATAAGAAGGCCGTATCTGAAGATGAAATGTTCAAGACAAAGGCGATTTCGGAATCCCTGAAAAGGGCCGTGAAGATCGACGAGGCCAACATGGACAAGTCGAAGCTGGATGTCGAATACTGCACGATAAAAGCACCATTTGACGGGCGCATGGGCGACATCCTCATCCATGTCGGTTCGATAATCAAGGCGAATGACGATAAGATTGCGAACATATCAATGACAACTCCGGCATATGTGACGTTTTCATTGCCTGAGAGGTTGCTTCCTGTTGTGCAGAAACTCATGGAAGGCGGAAAGAAGCTTGAAGTTACGGCCAAGATTGACTCCTCAAAGGAAAGCATTGTGAGCAAAGGTGAGCTCTGTTTCATTGACAACTCGGTGAACCAGAGTTCGGGCACGGTTAAGATTAAGGCGTTGTTCCAGAACAGTGATGAAAGGCTGTGGCCTGGTCAGTTCGTCGAAGTGCTTCTTGAGCTTTCCGCCGGAGAGACATTTACATCGATACCTACAGATGCCATTCAGAACGGACAGCTGGGGCAACAGGTGTTTGTCGTGAAAACCGATTCAACTGTCGACCTCAGGCAGGTTGAAATTGAACGTAGCTCAGGCGGTTTTTCGGCGATAATAAAAGGGGTACAGCCGGGCGAAACGGTTGTACTTACGGGACAGTTCAGGCTTGTTCCCGGAGCCAAAGTATCAGTGGTTTCTCCGGAGCCGGAGAAAAAGTCTGGGACGGCGCCAGATAAAAAATGAATATTTCCTCCCCATTTATCAAACGTCCGGTAATGACGACGCTTCTGACGTCGGCCATACTCCTGTTCGGCATCCTATGCTATCCGCTTATTCCCGTGAGCGATCTTCCGAATGTGGATTATCCCGTGATCCAGGTGTCGGCGAACCTTCCCGGGGCTAGTCCCGAGACAATGGCTTCAGCGGTTGCGACACCTCTTGAAAAACAGTTTACCACCATATCCGGCCTTGAGTCGATGTCATCGTCAAGTTCGCAGGGCAGCGTGCAGATAACGCTGCAGTTCGCGCTGGAGCGGGGCATAGATTCCGCGGCGCAGGATGTACAGTCGTGCATCGCAAGGACTTCACGGAGTCTTCCATCTGACATGCCTACGCCGCCTTCATACAGGAAGGTCAATCCCGCAGACACTCCGATTCTGTTCATCGCGCTTGTAAGTCCTACGCTTACGATGTCTGATGTAGACAGGATTGCCCAGAATATCATTGTGCCGAAGATCTCCATGACTCCCGGAGTGTCCCAGGTTTCCATCCATGGCACGCAGAAATATTCGGTGAGGATCCAGATCAATCCCAAAAGCCTCGCGGCCGTCGGCATAGGCATGGACGAAGTGCAGAAGGCCATTGCTGCGGCAAATGTCAACATGCCCGGCGGAATTCTTGATGGGAAGACAAAGACTTTCACGATCCAGCCCAATGGGCAGCTGATGAAGGCCGATGAATACAACAACATCATCATCGTCAAGCGCAACGGGGAGCCGGTCAGGCTCAGGGACATAGGGCTGGCGATTGACAGCGTGGAGAATGACAAGTCCGCGGCATGGTACTGCACGAGCGACAGCCAGCTGAGGTCGATAGTGATGGCTGTGGAGAAGCAGCCCGGGGTAAACACTGTCAAGGTCGCTGAAGATGTCAAAGCCCTTCTCCCGGACCTGCAGGCGGCAATTCCTTCCTCAGTTTCAATAAAGCTTCTGTTCGACCGGTCCCTGACAATCAAGAATTCGGCTTCCGAGGTGAAATTCACAATGATGCTTACGGTTGGGCTGGTCATCATGGTGATATTCGTGTTCCTCAGGAATATCCGCGCGACATTGATTCCCAGCCTGTCGCTGCCGCTTTCCCTTCTCGGTACTTTTTCAGTAATGTATATCCTGGGATACAGCTTTGATAATCTTTCGTTGGTTGCGCTGACGCTTTCGCTGGGATTCGTCGTCGATGATGCAATTGTCGCCCTTGAAAACATATTCCGCCACTATGAAATGGGCAAGAGCCCTTTGCAGGCGGCGTTTGACGGTTCAGGAGAAGTGGCATTTACCATCGTTTCAATGACCTTGTCTCTTTCTGCAGTTTTCATACCTGTGCTTTTCATGGGCGGAGTGGTGGGCAGGCTCTTCAATGAGTTTGCAATGACCATAGGGACGGCGGTGCTGGTATCGGGCGTTGTGGCGCTGAGCCTGATACCGATGCTCGCATCAAGGTTCATGACCAGGAGCATTGCGCATGACATGGAGAAGACGGAGGAGGGGCATAAGGGAATATGGAACGGCATAATCAGGTTCTATAAAGGTACGCTGACCTGGAGTGTCCATAATACCTGGGTGACGCTAATAATATCCGTTGCGGTAATTTCCGCCATGTTCTGGCTCTATGATACGATTCCAAAGGGTTTTGTGCCCAACGAGGATCAGGACAGGATAATGATTTCTACAGAGGCGGAGCAGGGGGTAGGATTTCAATCCATGGTTGAGAGACAGAACGTCCTTGTGAAGATCATACAGAAGGAAGTGCCGGAGATTGAAGCTTTCATGTCGCGCTACGGCGGAGGCAACTCCGGTAACATAATGATAACTCTCAAGCCGAAAAATCAGAGGAAGAGAGGCGCCGAGGCTATCATTGCCGATCTGAGGAAGAAACTTTCGAATACTCCGGGAATCAGGGTCTTTATCCAGAATCCCCCGCCAATCCAGATCGGGGCGCGCGGGGGCAAGTCGCAATATCAGTTCACGCTCTCCAGCCCTGACACTGACACCCTGTATAAGTTCGCACCCGTTGCCGAAGCCAAAATGTCCAGCATGACTGAGCTGATAGACATCTCAAGCGATCTCCAGATATCGACTCCTGAAGTGGACATCGATATCGACCGGGATCAGGCTTCGAAGCACGGAATTTCCATCGACCAGATCGAAAATGTGCTTTACAGCGCCTATGGAACAAGGCAGGTCAGTTCGATATTCGCCCCTGACGACCAGTACAAGGTGCTGCTGGAGATTGAGCCTTCCAAGCGTGGAACACCTGAGGCCCTTTCTTTGCTCTATGTCAGATCTGATACCGGACAGCTCGTTCCTCTGGACACACTGATAAAGAGGAAGCTGGTCGCCGGGCCGCAGTCAGTCAACCATACCGGCCAGCTCCCTTCGGTGACTATTTCATTCAATCTCAAGTCAGGCGTTGCGCTCGGAGACGCCGTGGAAGCTGTGCAGAAGAATTTAAATCCGCTGTTCCCTGCCGGCGTTTCCGGTTCTTTCCAGGGAGTGGCCCAGGCATTCCAGAAATCGATGAAAGGGATGAACCTGCTCCTCATCCTGACAATATTCATCATCTATATGGTCCTGGGCATACTTTATGAGAGCTTCATACATCCGCTGACGATTTTGACCGCCCTGCCGTTTGCAGGATTCGGCGCTCTTTTCGCCCTCTGGATATTTAATATCGACCTGTCGATCTATGCGTTCATAGGCTTGATAATGCTCGTAGGAATAGTCAAGAAGAACGGAATCATGATGGTAGACTTCGCCATCGAGGCCAGACGTAAGGGTATGTCTCCCGAAGATTCGATCATACAGGCATCAGTCCTCAGGTTCAGGCCGATCATGATGACTTCGCTCACCGCCCTAATGGCTGGAATTCCGCTAGCTGTCGGAACCGGACTCGGATGTGAGTCCAGGCAGCCTCTTGGCATTACAGTTGTCGGGGGTATAGTCTTCTCGCAGATACTCACGCTTTACGCGACACCTGTCTTCTATGTCTGGATGGAAAAGTTCCAGACCTTCCTTAAATCCAGAGTCAAGGCTGTCGAGTGATTGCATGCCACGATAAATAGTGGTATGTTTCATATCATAGTCTACCCCGAAACATTAACTGGAGGGATTTTATATGCATGAGATTGCCGTTAACATCGGATGGGTGTTTGTTTTCACATTTGTCGGAGCTCTTACAGGAATCATCCTGATCATGTGCGCATTGGCTTTTCTGCCACGCATAATTGACAAGCTGACTCCGAATATTGACGAGGAGAAGGAGATAATCCGTGGAAACCAGGCGGTTGCAGAATATTTCGGGAGAGTGGTCGCCGCCGGGATCATAGGGATCAGCATCGTCATCGCCGCAGCAGTACTGGGCGGGATAATCGCATGCTTCATGCCGTGAAGTGCGTAAAGGCTTAAGAGGCTGTTCCACAATGACCATGAAAAAAATCCTCTTGATATCTGCTCTTCTATCAGTCATTCTGGTATTCCCCCGGATTCTCCAGGCGCGAGGAGGCGGCGGATGCCTGGAGCAGGGCACGCTGATATCCACCCCTTCCGGGGACAGGCACATTGAAGAGCTTGTGCCGGGAGATCGCGTAATCTCCGAGAAAGCTGGCAGGCCTATCGAGACCAAGGTAATTGATGTGATGAAGGTGTCTGCCGGATACTATCATGAAATCTCCTGTAATGACAGGAAAATCATGGCCACCTCGGAACATCCTATTGAAACAGAGCGCGGGATTTTCAAGTTCGCCTCCCTTCTGGAACCTGGCGACAAGATCAGGATCTTTGATGGACGCAATGTGGTTGACGACGTTGTTTCATCTGTCAAGATAATCTCTTCCGGTCTTCCTGCATTTAATCTTCTTGTATCTCCTGGCGGTACCTATATGGCGAACGGGATCGTCGTCCACAATAAAGGATGTTTCCTGCCCGACACGTTGATCAGAAAAGCCGATGGAACAGAGATTCCAATTGATTCTGTGAGGACAGGAGACAGGATCCTCGCATTCAGGAGCAATGGCGCGATCACTGACGCAACTGTCCGGACAGTCCTATCCCATGTCGTCAATGAATTTCTTGTCGTGAAGACCGACAAGATGCTTCTCAGGGTAACTGTCGAACATCCGTTCTATGTCGGAAACTGGACTTTCAAGACGCTTGAGGCGCTCAGGGCGGGTGATTCCATCTTTGCGTTTGATGGGAGTGGATTAAGCGCCCAGAAGATTGAAGAGATGACGAAGGTGAAAGAGAAAGTCATAGTCTATAATCTGCAGACAGATGAGCCGAATACTTTTTTCGCCAACGGTGCTGCAGTCCATAACAAGGGTGGCGGATGTTTCCTGCCTGACACACCCATAAGGAAAGCGGACGGGACTGAGGCTGCGATCAGGCTTATTAGAGCCGGCGACAGGCTGCTTGCATTCAAGGAAGACGGGACGATGCTTGAAACATCGGTTCAGAATATTTTCACCCATCTTGTTGATGAATATATGGAAGTCCGTACCGACAGGCTCCTTCTGCAGGTGACCGGAGAACATCCTTTCTTTGTCGGCGATAGAACCTTCAAGACCGTTGCAAGTCTCGGAGTCGGGGACTTGATTTATGCCATTGACGGAGAGCATCTGAGCGCACAGAAGATCGAGAGCATACGGAAAATCAGAGGAAGTACGCTTGTCTATAATCTCCAGACGGATCTGCCGAACGCCTATTTTGCGAATGGCATAGCAGTTCACAATAAGGGTGGAGGATTCGGTGGAGGTGGATTTAGAAGCGGAGGGAGATATTCTAGCGGGGGGTCGAGTCCAGCTGCTAATTTGTTTTTTGTAATATTTGCCGGTGCAATAATTGCCATCATAATAGTAGGTAAATATGTCGAAAACCATGAAGTGAATCTCGACTTTATATTTTCGCCGTTTCAAGTCTCGCGAAAGATGAAGAAGACAATAAAACTGCTGGAATTCATTTCGAAGCAGGATCCGGCTTTTGCTCCCGACAAGCTTGTTGAAATGGCCCAGGCAACGTTCCTAAAGCTCCAGACGTGCTGGGAAGGACGTAATTATGCCCCGATGCAGCCGCTGATGATGGCAGATCTTTTTGCGGAGCACAACTGGCAGATCAGGGGAATGATCCGCAACCACGAGATAGATGTGATAGCAGGATTGAACATCAACAGCATCGAGCTTGTGAATGTCCGGTATACGTTGAAGGAGAACCAGAGGGAGTTCACTGCGCTGATAACTGCAACGGCGCAGGATTATTACGTCGATGACAGGACCAACAAGAAGATTCGCGGTGATGATGCGCCAGCGCAGTTCCAGGAATTTTGGACTTTCCATTACATGAACAAGGTCTGGCTGCTAAGGGAAATAGAACAGACCGGAGAATCCGACGCGTTGAAGGAGGAGAATTTCTTTGAGCAGTTCACTGATGTCGGCGTCAATCAGATATATGCTGAGGAAGCCGGCAAGGAAGGTCCGGCCGGCCCGTGGCTTGAGAAGGATGTCGAGGCGAAGGACACCAAGATCGAACGTCTCCTGAACTATCTAGTCCAGACCGACAAGATATGGGACAGACAGAAAATGCTGGATATTGCACGGCGCTGTTTCATGGAAATGACACTGACTTGGGAGTCCGGTGAGATAGGCAACATTCCGAAAGGGGAAA
>JANYBI010000203.1 GCA_025360875.1 Lentisphaerota bacterium | reverse complement strand
AACGATCCCGAGATGGAGCCTCTACTCCTGCGCCCGCAAGAGATACCTCGCTACATCGAACAGGGCATCTTGGATGCCGGCCTTACCGGCAAGGACTGGATCGTCGAGAATGGTTCCGACGTAGCCGAAGTAGCCGAACTCGTATATGGGAAAGTCGGACGCAAGCCTCTGCGCTGGGTGCTCGCAGTTCCTGAAGATTCGCCAATTAAGGGGCCAAAGGATCTTGAAGGCAAACGCATAGCCACTGAAGTAGTTGGAATGACAAAGCGCTACCTCGAAAAGCACAATGTCAAAGCGTCAGTTGAATTCAGCTGGGGCGCAACCGAAGTTAAGCCTCCCCGCCTGGCGGACGCCATAGTTGAAATAACAGAGACCGGCTCATCCATCAAGGCAAATAAGCTTAGGATCGTCGATACCCTATGCGAAAGCACGACCCGCTTCATCGCGAGCAAAGCCGCTATGAAAGACAAGTGGAAAAAGGCGAAAATTGAAAAGCTGGCTCTCCTCCTGAAAGCTGTGCTCGCCGCTGAAGGAAAAGTCGGCCTCATGCTTAACGTGCAAAAGAAAAACCTCAAAAAGATCATCGGAAAACTTCCGGCTCTTGAAAGGCCGACAATATCCCCCCTCGCAGAGGATGGGTGGTGCGCGCTCAACACTATTGTCGCCGAACACATTGTCCGCGACCTGATTCCCGAGCTCAAGGCGGCAGGCGCCTCCGGGATAGTTGAGTATCCGCTGAACAAGATAGTCGAATAGTAAATATTCATTAAGGATCCGCCTCGGGCGGATCCAGTGAATATTTACTTGACTTCCCATTTTTTCCCTGCTATTGTACACGCTATGGAAAAACATAAAATCATTCTTGTTGAATCAGAAGAAGGTTTTGCCGTGAGTTGCCCCGCACTCAAGGGATGTCATTCCCAGGGTAAAACCCACGACGAGGCTCTTCAGAATATCAAGGACGCTATCCGCGATTGGCTGGATGCCGAAAAGGATGAACATGCAAAATTCCATGTCATCGAAGAGGAAGTCCTCGTATAATGCCTAAAATCCCCGGTATCAGTTCCAATGCGGCTGTCCGCGCCCTCCAGAAAGCAGGCTTCGTGATCATCCGCCAAGGGAAACACATTGTAATGTCCAATGGCTTTGTACCCCCCGGCACAACCCAGTAAACGCCTTTACTATGGATGCAATCGCCTCCGATGCGGGACTTTCCCCTGAAGAATTCAAGAAACTCCTATAGGATCGTGTTCCGGAAGTTTTCCCAAATCCAAGTCCCCGCAGGGTGGCGACATATATTCCGGACTGTATCCTTCCACTAAACTATAGCATTCTCGCTAGATTGTACATTTTTTTATCCAAGGGCACACTGGACAATACCCCCTTGCATTCTATTGTAAGAAACATGCTTAACACACGAAAAAATATCACCTTTCTCGAAGTCAATTCCTCGTATTCGCATACGATGCTGTCGTACGGCTATCTCCGCGCCTATACCGAAAAACTGCTGCCGGAATGGAAGTGGGACCACGTCACAACCACTATCAATGATGATGAAGACCGGCTCATCCTAAGGCTGCTTGCAGCGAAACCGGCAGTTATCTGCGCGACATTATATCTTTTCAACCATGAATACGTTGTCCGTGTCCTAAGGAAACTCAAGAGCCTGCTTCCTGATACGTCCATAATCCTGGGAGGTCCTGAATTCCTCGGTAACAATGAGGCATTCCTGAGGAGAAATCCTGAGATTGACGCGGTATTGCGGGGCGACGAAAGCAGTTTCCACCTTATGCTCGACTATATTTCCGATCCTAGTAAATGGAATGGGATTCCAGGAGCTTGCTTCATCCGTGACGGCAGATATTCCGACAATGGTTTTGCGAAATTCGCAGACGATATGGACGGGATACCATCACCCTATGAAAAAGGATATTTCACTCGCGACAGGCCCTTCTGCCAGATCGAGACTTCGCGCGGATGCAGCGGCAAGTGCAGCTTCTGCACAAGTTCCCTGTCTGAAGGCACACGATATTTCAGCCTGGACAGGATCAGGAGCGAGATAGACTGCGTTGACAAGGCTGGAATCCGCGAAATCCGCATAGTCGACCGTACATTCAACGAGGATAAGCCGCGCGCCCAGGGACTTCTCGAGCTTTTCAGGACATATCCTGACTCCAGGTTCCACCTCGAAATAAATCCAGCGCTTGTGGACAATGAACTCATGAAAGAACTTTCGCTTTTCAAAATGAAGAAACTCCACATCGAGGCTGGAATCCAGACACTCTGCGCGAAAAGCCTGAAGGCGGTGAAAAGATTTGGTTCGTCCACAAAAATGCTGACAGGTCTGAGAAAGCTGATGACCTTAAAAAACGCCGACCTCCACGTGGACCTTATCGCCGGTCTTCCTCTCCAAAACTACAGGGATGTATTATCAGACGTAAGGAAGCTCATCAGCCTGAACCCCCACGAGATCCAGCTGGAAAACCTGAAGATCCTTCCGGGCACTCCAATTTCACACAATCCATCCGGAATCGCATGGAACCCCCTGCCCCCATATGAAGTCCTTAAAACCGGAAACATGGAATTTGACGAACTTTCAAGGACAAAGAAGCTTTCCAGAATGCTTGATTCCTTCCTGAATATTCCAAAGCTCAAACAGCTTTTCAAATTCGGATTCAGGAGGGACAAGAACTTCCTGGAGAAATTCCTCATGCATGTAGAACAAAATTCCGATCCCTCGCAGAAACAGCATTTGGACAAAAGGCTTCTTCTTATCAAGGATTATGGCGACAAGCATGATCCGATGCTTGCCGAACTGACTGTGTTTTTCTGGCTATCCGGCGGATTCGATCCCGATAAATTCAACATTGAAGCAGAAAGGATAAAGCCTTCTCCGGCTACGGATGGGATTCATGAAAAAACGATATTTTCATCTGATACGGACATTGTTCCATCGCGGATTGCCACGGCGTCATTCGGCTTCAACGCAGGAGATATCTGGCTTGATGCAATGACAGAAGTCAGAAAGAAAAAACATATATACCGTTTCTTCACAGCCCATGGCAACAGGATCGTACGCATATGCCATTGACACGTTGATCTCATTTACTTTTTCACGCCCCATGCTAATTTCAGTGAATAAACTATGAATGACAAGTCAAAAATAATCATACCTGTCAACGGAAAGACGCCCGAACTGGGTAAAGACATGTCCTTGAAACATGCCGCCCTCATTTCATTTTCCTATTATTTCCGCAACATGGGCTGGAATGAAAAAGGTATTCTGCAAAACAAGGATCCGGAATTCCTCCATTACATGCGTGTTTCCTCGAAACGCCTAAGGGTGGCAATGTCGATATTCAGGCCATATTTCAGGAAAAGTGAAATAAATTATTTCAAGAATGAAGTCAAGACACTTGCGCCAGTGCTGGGGGCAGCCAGAGACATCGATGTCTACCTGGATTTCCTGAAAGAGGAAATTCTCCCGAAAATGTCTCCTGCAGAACGAAGATCCCTGGAGGGATATATTGGCTTTTTCAAGGAAATGAGGATTCAACTCCAGGCTCCTGTTGTTGAGAAAATAAATTCGGCGCGATATCAGAAGTTCAAGAACCGGTTCGCGCGTTTCCTTGAGAAAGGACTTGCTTCAAACAAGCATGCAAAATATTCAAGGCTGAGCAGAATCGCAAAGCTTGAGATTGAACGCGATATTGAGTCGCTGCTGAAATCAGCCAGACGCCTATCCCGAAAATCCTGCGATCATCGTCTCCACAAGTTCAGGATAAAATGCCGCAAGACGAGATACAGGACGGAACTGTTCCTTAACCTGCTCGGTGAAAGCGGGCAAAAGACCGCAAAGAAGCTTGTTGCAATCCAGAACGCCCTGGGAGGTCAGCACGATTCCATCACTGCAGGAGAAAAACTCGATCATTTTCTGAAGCTTCATCCCCAGTTCAGGAGAACCACTGTACTCCGGAAGCTTAGGAAGATCCAGAAATGCAGGGCCATCAGGTTCAAGAGGAAGTTTTTCCGCAAGATCGCAAGGATTAAGGAAATCAGCGGTTTATTATAAAATTCCGCCAGGAATTTTATATGCTGTCCTTCAACCTCTGGATGATTTTCTGGTTAGCCTCGTAGAAGCACATTGCATCCGGTGCGGTGATGACGTCCTGCCTGGAAAGATCAAGAGCCTTCTTGCGCTTCACAGGATCATTATGGTATCTTTCAAGATATCTGACAAGGGTTCTCGGGCTAAGCTCCTCAAACACGTGCTGCCCAAACTCCTCAACATAATCTGCGGCAATTCCAGATATCAGCTCGTTCCTGGGAGATTTCATACCCATTGACATCAGAAAGTCCTGGACCATCTCCTGACAGGTGATCTCGTCAAAGAACGGGAAAGTAAAACCCCGGCCACGGCTCAGGACATTGGCTGGATACTCATAATTTGAGGCAACTATCACGGTAATATTCTCGGGAAGGACGCAGCTGCCACCGATGTTCGTCCTGAAATAATACCAGTCTATCTTCCTTGTGTCGACATCGTCGAAGAACAGGACGAAGCGCCTGTTGGAGCGTTTCCCCAGGATCTCGATCAGCTCCACTAGCGGCTTCTCCAAATCAGAGGGCTCGCAAAGTATCAGAGTAAGATTTTCAAAGGAAAGGGTATATGAAATTGTGAAGTGTGTCTTGCCAAGCCCCGGAAGACTGGAGATGAGCAATGGGAAATTCTCGCCTTTCTCCGAAAAGGCGGAAAGATATTTCCTGAAAAATTCCTTGGTGGGCAGGAATCCGTAGAACTGGCTGACAGGTCTTACCGGTCCCAGTTTTGCGGGAACGAACCTTGACTCGGAAAACCGGAACGCCCTATCACCGGAAAGAAATGGATCCATTTTCTGGAACCGCTGCTGGAGTTCGGAGATCAGCATGGATGAGAGATCTGTCTTTGAATTGAAAATTTCCGAAGACGATATCTTGGAGCTGAAGGAAGGAGAAAGCCTCTTTGGCGAAGAGCCTCCGACGTCCATCCTTGCAAGAAGATCCGTATAATCAATCAGCAGTTTGGTTCCGGACTTGACGAGCCGGTCGCCATGCGCAAGCTTGAACTTGACTATCTCGTCATCCCTTTTCTCGTTCATGCGCGACTGGTCAAGCGTAGCCGCCTCTATTATCGCCGCGATCAGGATGTCGCTGAAGCTCTGTTTCCTGCATTGTGTCAAAAGGGAATTCAGGAAGTCCACGGAATCAGGTCCTGTTCCCACAATCCGGCTCAAGCGTGCAGCAGAGGACTGATTCCCCATAATCTGGTCAAGTTCGGAATCAATGGCGAACAGTATCCTTGAGAAAAGCAACAGCAGTTCGCTGTGTCCAAGATCATGAATTTCAAGTTTATCGCCCGAGGCATGCTCGAAAAGCACATTGAAGCTGGACAGGGATTCATTTGCCAAGGCCTTCATTCCGGCAAGTTCATCCCTGCCAAACGGCCCCGGTTTCTTCGGAAGTTTTTTATTAATTGCTCCAGCCATGCATGTAATATAATACGGATTATGGAAATTGCATCTGTATTACTGAATTGGACCAAAGGGAACCCCTAAAAACTCGCATTCGGCGCGTTGCGGGAGACTTTTGAAAGCTCAAAAAGAATTTCTGACTGAGGCGTATCCAAGGCGATACGTCGAAGGAAGAAGATTTTTCTTTGAGCAAAAAGGGACCGCAACCCTCCGGGCAAAAGATTCTTATGGATCCTGGCATCGTCAAAAACTCGCTCACATACCGCCCCCGGGTATGCTCGCAAGATCTTTCCTTGCCAAATCTCCATAATTTACTTTTGCGCGCCATATGCCAATTTTCAGAGGTTCCCTAAAATGGGAAAACTGGCGGGAGCGCCCTTATCAGATACTCAAAAAAAAGCCGGAACTGGTGTTCCGGCTTTTTGAGTTTTGCTATCGAACAAGATTTATTTCTTGTCTTCAACCTTGTCGCCGAGTTCCTCGAGGGCGGCCTTGCGGCTGAGACGGATCTTGCCACGGTCGTCGACACCGATTACCTTTACGGTAACCATGTCACCTTCCTGGCAGATATCGGTTACCTTATTGACACGGTAGTTCGCCATCTCGGAGATATGGAGGAGGCCATCCTGTCCAGGAAGGACTTCAACGAATACGCCGAACTCCTTCATTCCAGTGACTCTTCCACGATAGATCGTTCCGACTTCTACTTCAGCGGTAATTCCCCGCACGGCATTTGTCGCAGCATCAAGGGCTTCCTTGTTGGCGGCGAAAATCTTGACCGTGCCGTCGTCGTCGATATCGATCTGGGCGCCTGTCGTCTCGGTAATTCCGCGAATTACACTTCCTCCAGGACCAATAAGAGCGCCGATCTTCTCGGTATTTATCTTCATGGAGATTATGCGAGGCGCATATTTGCTCATTTCGGCCCTTGGCTCGGAGATGCATGCGTTCATGATTTCAAGAATCTTCAGTCTTGCATCGAGGTTGCGGATCATTGCCTGATGAAGCAGGTCGATTGAAATTCCAGGGACCTTGAGGTCAAGTTGGAATCCGGTGATTCCGGTTCTTGTTCCACAGACCTTGAAATCCATATCGCCGTAATGATCTTCCGCACCGATGATGTCGGTAAGGAGTATGTTCTTGTCGCCTTCGGAAATAAGTCCGCAGGAGATTCCCGCCACCGGAGCCTTGAGGAGAACGCCGGCATCCAGCAGGGCAAGTGTCCCACCGCATACGCTTGCCATCGATGTCGAACCGTTGGAAGCCATGATTTCGGAAATACATCTTACCGTATAAGGATAATCATCAGGCATCATCTGTGCAAGAGAACGCTCGGCAAGATTTCCATGTCCGATCTCCCTGCGTCCGGGTCCGGAGATTCTTCCGACTTCGTTTACGCTGAAATTCGGGAAGTTGTAATGCAGGAAGAACTGCTTGGTGCTAGTTCCGCCTGTTATAGGATCGCTATCCTGTGCGTCGCTTCCGGCGCCGAGGGTGACAATCACGAGGGCCTGTGTTTCACCGCGTGAGAACAGCCCGCTTCCATGTACTCTGGGGAGCACGCCGACTTCGCAGCTGATCGGACGAAGGTCATTCATTCCTCTTCCATCCGGACGGACGCCTTTTTCGACGATGGCGGTCCTGATGGTCTTCTCAGTAAGATGGTCGAAACACATCTTAAGCTTGACATCGAAATCCTCGACCTTGCCGTCGAACTGCGGTTTTATAGCGGCGGAAAGCTCGGTGGATATTTTATTGAGGGCCGCATATCGCTCCTCTTTGCTGTTGATGAGGCATGCGCCTTCGATCCTGCCCTTGCAGAAGGTATGCACCGCTTCCTTTATTTCAGCAGGAACCAGGTGAAGCTCCGGCTCTTTTTTCTTCTTGCCTGCGGCTGCAGCAAGTTCATTCTGGGCCGCAATCTGCTTCTTCACAATTTCATTTGCAAAGATCATTGCATCGCGGAGGAAGTCTTCGGAACATTCCTGCGCATCGCCTTCGATCATGATGACCTTGTCGGCAACACCGGCATAGACAAGCTCTATCTTGCTTTTCGCTATTTCCTCATGCGTGGGATTGGCGATAAACTTACCGTCTACATGTCCGACGCGCAGCGCGCCGATAGGTCCGAGGAACGGCATGTCTGAAAGTGTGAGCGCGACTGAAGCTCCGAGCATCGTGAGCACATCCGAGTCATTTTCCCCGTCGGAACTGAGCAGAAGCGCCTGTATCTGGATTTCGTTGAAGAATCCTTCAGGGAAGAGAGGCCTTACTGGCCTGTCCGTCATCCTGCATGTGAGGATTTCCTTGTCGCTGGGCCTTCCCTCCCTCTTGATGTAACCGCCGGGGAAGCGTCCTGCAGCGCTGTATTTTTCGCGGTAATCGACCTGGAGCGGGAGGAAGTCAATACCTTTCTTTGCAGGTGCTGTACACGCTGCAACAAGGAGAACTGTCTCTCCAAGCCTGATGACGCAGGAGCCGTTTGCGAGGTTCGCGATTTTTCCTGTTGAAATTTCGATAACACGGCCATTGCCGATATCAACGTTCACTTTTTTCTCATTCATTTTGATTCTTTCTGTTTTGTTTTGTTTTTTGAGATGAATTTCGAACAGGGCCATGGAGGCTAGATTTGGGAGAATAGAAAGATTAGGACTGGCATTGGACCGGAAATTTGGCGGAATCGCGGTATCAGCAACCGGACCTGCTCCGGATCCTGATAGCGGCCGAATTCCACTCATGCTTCTCGGCAACACACAGTCTTCTTCTCAATTGTCTTCTAAATCAGCCACACGGGACTGACAAATTATTTGACTTTCCTGATATTCAGGTCTTCGGTAAGAGACTGATATCTTTCATGATTCTTCCTGTTAAGATAAGTCAGGAGCTTACGTCGTTTACTGACAAGAGTCAAAAGCCCTTTTCTGGAGCTGACATCCTTCTTGTGATCCCTGAGATGCTCGGTCAGTTCATTGATTCGTTCAGTCATAAGGGCAATCTGGACCTCCGGGGAACCCGAATCATCCTTCTTGCGTCCATACTTCTCCATCACTTTTTTCTTTGCAGTTTCGTTCATGAAATCGAAAAATCCTTATTGTTTCCGTCATTTTATGTTCAAAAGCAGCAAGCAATCTATTCCCGAAGCTGTTTTTTACAAACTGCAAAGAAAAAAGTGATGGAGAAGTATGGACGCAAGAAGGATGATTCGGGTTCCCC
>JANYBI010000198.1 GCA_025360875.1 Lentisphaerota bacterium | reverse complement strand
AAGCTGGTATCCCGGAATTGCGGCCGTTTCGACTGACAGCGGCGACAGCCTGATGAAAGCGTTGGACTATCTGCAGAAACAGAAATGCCGTCGCCTGGCAGTCATACATGGCGCCAGCGATGGGGCTTTGGATACAGGGTATCCGGATGAAACTTTAATGACTGCCGAGGTGAAGAAAAGGGGGATTAAAGTGGATACGTGCTGGATACAGGGAGTGAATCCCACTGTTGCGTCCTGCGCCCGGAGACTGACGCAGTTGCTCCTGAAGGGGCCAAAGGAAGAAAGACCAGATTCAATCATGATAGTTGATGACTCACTCGTGGAAGCCGCCACCAGGGGAATTGCCGATGCGGGATTGACTTCGCCACGGGACATCCATGTCGTCGGATTCTGCAATTTTCCAGAACTGCCACCGAGCGCCGTGCCTGTCAAGTTTATCGGCTTGAACGTGGAGACATTCCTGGACAGATGTCTCGAATTGCTTGAGCGGCAGCGTGACGGCAGGAAAGTTCCGCTTCTTACAGTTATTCCGTCAGATGAAAGTGAAATCAGCAGCTTAGCAAAACGAAAACCTTAATCACTGAGATATCAGAGGTGCAAGATGAAAGAATCGAACGCCGGATACAGGATGTCGCTTTTTACACTCATTGAATTACTCGCGTGCCAAGGCGTAGCCCGCAGGGCGACTGTGTCCGGCGTAGCTTCTTTGCGAAGTCGGAAGCGCTCAATAGCGTTTACGCTGATTGAGCTTCTGGTCGTAATTGCGATCATCGCAATTTTAGCGGCGCTGCTCCTGCCGGCGCTCAGCAATGCGAAGGAACAGGCTAGGCGGATTGCATGCCTTAGCAACCAGAAACAGATAGGACTGGCGCTTCAGATGTATGGAGGAGACAACAATACATGGCTTCCCATTCCCGCCAGTGACAACGGTGGCGCCACCACCGAGGTCATCGCATCGACCAACCGCTGGCCATGGCCTGCTCAAATTTATACGCCGAACCTGTATCTGATCTATAATGACAGCTATTTGCCCAGCAAACAGATTTTCCGCTGCCCTTCATTTTCCGACAGGGATCAGCCTGATTCATCCTACTGGTTCGGATGGCTTGACATGGCTGGACCGATCGCTACCGACGGCTCACAGGGTTACACGATGATGGCGTACCACTACATGGGTTGGAATCCGACCCTGTACTCATTCAACTACACCGGCCTGCAAGGACAGGGATCCGTCCGCCTGGGCCAGAATTGGATGAACTATGCCCAGCAAGTTACGTTCAACACACTGCCCGTGATATACGATGTGGTCGGGTGTCCCGGATCGCCCGGAGGCGGATCAAATCCGTTGTCAAGGCACCAGAAGGGCGGTATTCCCCAGGGCGGCAACATCCTTTACGGCGACATGTCTGCGCACTGGGTTCCGTTCATAGGTTGGGATCCTTCATTCAACAATTACTACGCCCCCAGATATCCGTAGAAAGTGCAAAAGGGTATATTTTAAAACTTTGAAATTCATATTTTTGAACGATTAAGTCATAGAAGTGTAAAATTTATGAAATAAGGTATTTGCTGAAAGTCTTATGATTGAATCAATAAACGAAAGTGAAGAGCATGCTTATGAATAACCGTGAACGGACCTCGGCAGTGCTGCATTATCAGAAATATGATCGGCTTCCCATCGTGCATTTCGGGTACTGGGGTGAAACACTTGAGAAGTGGGTGGCGCAGGGGCATCTCACCAGGGAGGAGATCACCGGACTTTGGGATGGCAGCAAAAAGGATCAGGAACTGGCCATCAAGCTTGGCTTCGATTTCAACTGGCAGACCATGTTTTACACGAACGGAGGACTCAATCCAGGCTTCGAGCACAAGGTGATCAGGGAATTTCCCGACGGGAGCCGACATGTCCTGGACGGAGACGGCGTCATCACCCTGCAATGTCCCGACGCCGGAAGCATCCCCTCGGAAATAGACCATCTCCTGAAAGACCGCGCCTCCTGGGAAGAACATTACAAAAACCGTTATAAGTGGTCGGAAGCCAGGGTTGACATGGCCGCAATGGCCAATCTGAAGAAGGAAAAACGTGAGAACCCGCTGGGACTCCATTGCGGAAGCCTGTTCGGACATATCCGCAACGTACTCGGAGTGGAAGGCGCGAGCTACCTCTACGTCGATGACGAACCGCTCTTCCGGGAAATTGTCGATATCGTCGGAGATATCTGCTACCGCAACGTCGAGTTCGTCTTCCGTTCAGGAGGCAAGGACGTCGGATTTGATTTCGCCCATTTCTGGGAGGATATCTGCTTCAAGAACGGACCACTGATAAGCCCCACCGTCTTCAGCGAGTATGTCGGACCGCACTATAAACGGATTACCGATCTGGTGCGGGCGAACGGCATTGACATCGTATCCCTTGACTGCGACGGCTGGATTGACGCGCTGATCCCGATATGGTTCGAAAATGGCGTCAACACAATGTTCCCGATTGAAGTCGGAACTTGGGATGCTTCGATTGCGCCCTGGCGGTCAAGATACGGCAAAAAATTGCGCGGTGTCGGTGGAATGAATAAGACAGCCTTCGCGCACGATCGTGCCGCAGTGGATGCGGAGATCGAAAGATTGAAGCCGCTGGTAGCGCTTGGCGGATACATACCATGTCCTGATCACAGGATCGCGCCTGACGCCGAATGGGACAATGTCCGGTACTACTGCGATCGCATGCATTCCGTATTTGGATGAGATTTGGATAATAACTCATAAGGTGGAGGATCATCTCAAACAATGAATAAAAATATGAAACTTAAAAGCCCGTTATTTACCGGATGGTCGGAACAATATGTCCGGCTCCATCTCGCTGACACCAAGCCTGGAACAGCGCTGCAGCTGGCGGTCAACGGCAAGCCGTTGCCGTTCCAATACACAGGAAATCGGTCCGCGGAAGGAGCGGAAATAATTGTAAAGCTCGGGTTCGCAAAAGATGAGACAAAGGAACTGGAGTTTAAAGAGGAGAAGTCAGAAGAGAATGGAAAAACGGATCTGTCCCGGATGGAAATTCCTCTTGCGGGAAATACGGCCATTGGCGTTTCCGGACGGGAACTGCGTGTCGGAACAAGTTCGCCGTTCCTGGGATTTGCGAAATTCGCAATGTCCAGCAAAATCATCTGTGAAACGGCTTTTGAAGGCGCAAGCCTGTACCGGACGAACGACGGGCCGCTGTTCACTGACTACGAACTGCAGTACCGGTATGCTGAAAACCGTCGTTACACGATCACGTTCCGCTGCTACAAGATCGATACATATGTCGAAGTCTGCGAGACATTTTCGCTACGCATGAACGCGGAGCTTGTGTGGACGCTGAATCCGGAAAAGAAGTTCACCCACATCATAAGCCGTGACAGTTTCGAGGGCGAATCGCAACCCACCGTCGAGCCTCTCGGCGAAGAACATCCCCGCGACGTCCTCTGCCGTCTCCAGATGCCGGTACTGTCAGAATATTTCATCCCCAACAACCGCGGATGGTTCTCGTTCTTCGATCAGAAAAATGAAAAGGCAGGCATGCTCGGCGTACTCGGACTCTACGGGGACAGATGGGAGGAGCCGGTCGCGAACATGCCGGAAATTTTCGACAGGGGCGGAACCGTCGAATGGCACTCCTCGCTCGCGAGCGGGAAACGCTATTGGTTGCTTTATGAGGGACCGGTGGAGAAAAAGTATACAGTCGACAATCGGAAGGATCGGTCTGATACGACAGATCAGTCGGCTCCGTCTGCCGATCCCCTCTTCGTCTTCCATCGTCTCCACGCGGAATTCAATATGCTGCGTCTGGGAGATAATTTCGATCTTGGCGGAGATTCCGAATTCGACATGTCATGCGCAAAATCACCGGGAATATTTGCCGCCGGCGACTACCATGCCACCGCAAGCAAACGCCTGAAGGAATATCCATGCATCGGAAAAAACCTGCAGGAACCCGACGGCTGGATGAAGGCCAACGGCTCAATGCACCTGAGCAGCCTCCGATATCTGCTCGACCCGACACCGGAAAATGCTGGAAACCTGCATGGACTCCTGCTCGGGCGCTTTGAGAAATGGGTCCGGCAGTTCCAGGGATACCGCACCAGCGAAAACGACTACATGAAAAATGTGATCGGATTTACCAGATACCTGCGCGGCATGCTCATGGCATACGAGATGCTCAGGCGCGACGGCGTACTCGACGAAGGACAGGTCCGCAGACTGAACGCATATTTCGTGTTTGCCGCAAGAAGAATACTAGACGAGGGTCGCTGGCCGCATTCGCGCACCTGGAGGCATCCGGACCATCCTGAATCCTCGCGCGACTTCTACGCCTACGGTGGCGAACACAGGCCGGACAGGCTCGTGTGGACGAACTGTCTGCCGAACTTCCAGTCGGATCCGATGTCTGCTCTGGCCCAGCTGAGCGCGATGTTCAAGGACCATCCCGATGCGAAATACTGGATGCGGTTCGCGCTTGACGACATTGACCGGCAGCTCGACGCATACTGCGGCAAAAGCGGCGCCTGGGAGGAATCCATCAACTATGCGCTCTACACGTTCTCATATTTCATAATAACGTTCAAGGCGGTGAAGGAACGCTGGGGCATCGACTATTTCAACGACGAACGCGTGCGCCGCTTTGCCGGATGGCTGTGCCGTTTCTTCGGCCCCAAGGACAAACGGTTCGACGCCTACACCTGGCCTGCCATCGGAAATGCCGTGGTGCCGCAGAACCAGTCGGAATATCTCCTATGCTACGCCACTGAACTTGCGGAAGACGATCCGTTGCGCGCGGACTGCATGGCAATCTGGGAGAAGACAGCCGCGTTATGCCGTCCCGGAGAACATTACCCGGTCGTAATGGGAGCAATGGCACCTCTTAAAATATCGAATATCGAATATCGAATATCGAAATTGGGAAGTGAAGTCATGGATGAGGTAGGAGTTTCAATGCGCCATCGGCACACTGGTCCGGAGGAGAGCTATCTTTTCCAGAAAATCGGGTTCGCCAAAGACCATTACGAAGCCGACGAATCATCCTTCAACTGGTATGCGAAGGGAACTCCGTTCTGCATGGACTACGGCACCTATACAAGTGACGTAGGTGTGGGCGGAGCGCATAATCTGGTCGAAATCACGGACGAGGATCCTCTCCGGCGCGGATATCTCGCGGATCATCTCCTGACTCCCGCGCTGGACTATACCCACTGCGAAATTCCAGTTACCCTGAAGCTCCTCTGGGGAAAGGTGAGGACATTCGCAGAGATTGAGAACAAGGATGGAAAGATCGATCGCAACAAGACACCTTACTTCTACATCGGCGACAGGAATCCTGTCGGCCCGAAAACGTGGAAGGTGAGGAAAATGTTTTTCATCAAGCCAGACTATCTCGTGATCTTCGACCAGGTATATGGCCAGGTTCCCCACCGCTACAACCTTCATTTCACCGGAAAGGATATAAAACGGAAAGGACAGACTGTCACCGCCAAAGGCCGCTTCGATCTGGATCTGCTCGCATATGTCCAGCATCCGGCGGAATTCGAGATGGAGACGGGCGAACTGGTTCCCAATGTCCATCCGGGATGCGGAGGAGAAGAGGCGCGCGCCAAACATTCCCAGAATTATTTCCGCCTTTACAATAAGACTGACGGGATATACCGGACATTGATCTTCGCGAAGGAGCGCAATCGCGAAGTTCGCATTGAATCAGTCGGAGGCGGAATTAAAGTCACGACTCCGGAATACACGGATTATGTGTTCATGAACAATGAAGTGGCCAAAGAAAAAGGTCCGGGAATAATCTTCACCGGCCGTTCCGGATGGATTCGACAGGAGAAAAATGGGCGTATACAGGCATGTGTCCCCGACGGCGAGCACATTGAGGCTTTCGGAATCAAGATCGAAGGACGCGGTCCATGGTCATACAATCTTGACGGAAAAGGCAAGACGGTAACTCATGGCGGTCCTCCGCGCAAGATAACGGTGAAGTGAAAATTAATGGATGAGCTGATATCTTAAGTTGGAGTTCACAGCTTTAGCGTGCGTATTTTGTTTGTAGTAGGCGAATTTATACGCCGTTATTCTTTTTCAAGAACGCGCAATTAATTGCGCTACTACTAACAATTTAGGACAAACTTCCGCCTTCGCTAAGGTGCTACGGCGGACACAGAAAGTTTGTACTCCAACGGGCTTGTTCCCGTAACAAATGTTTTTCGTATTTTAGAAATCAGCTTAATCATCTAGTTGATTCGGGTCATCTATGGAAATGGAAAATGCAATTCGGGAACGTGCCGATGATTCTGTCAAAGGATCGGACAAGGTTCCCGGACCGCAATCTGGAAAGCTGCGTGTTCTACTGGCACGGATGTCGAAATCCAACTGGTTTCTGGCGCTGGCGCTAGGCGGATTGGCGCTGCTGCTGTACCTGTCCAACGGCCGGTGCATCGGCGCGGGTGACAGCATTCCGGCGGAACTCCTGCCAGTGTCCTTGTTGAAAGAGCATAATCTCGACTTTAACGAGTTCTCGGACAAGACTCAGCCGCAACCCTTCTGGTTCGTCGTGAAGAATGACAGGGTGATCTCTTTTTATCCGATCATCCCCGGCATCCTGAACGTTCCGGCACATGTTTTGGGAAAAGCGTTGGGATGGGATACCTACGCGCAA
This sequence comes from Lentisphaerota bacterium, assembly GCA_025360875.1. GTDB lineage: Bacteria > Verrucomicrobiota > Lentisphaeria > Victivallales > GWF2-50-93 > GWF2-50-93. Next base: position 6,272 of record JANYBI010000198.1, on the reverse strand, counting down.
CGCCAGCAGCTGTCGAAATGGACGTCGGCGTTCCTTACCGCGGCTTCAGTGGCTTTCCTGTTTCTCACCCTGATAAAATTGTGCGAACGTCGCAGCACTGCGGTCCTGGTGTCGGTGGTATATGCCGTCTGTACCTGCGCCTGGAGCGTCGCATCGCAGGGACTCTGGCAACACGGACCGTCTCTCTTTTTCCTGACGGCGGCATTTGCGTGCATCGTGCGGACGGAACGTCCATGGCTGCTTGCGATGGCAGGTTTCTTTTTTGGCATGGCGGTCTTCAACCGTCCCGCAAACTTCGTATTCGCGTTTCCGGCGGCGGTGTATGTCCTGTGGCTTTATCCTCGCCGTCTGACGTGGTTTCTACTGGCCGCCGGAGTGCCTGCCGTGTTCATGGCGTGGTACTCATTGGAATTCTGGGGATCTCTTATGGCGTTGGGGCAGGGGCACAGGTTTGCAGGAACGCATGGTCCGCACATAACACACTTCCATTATCCGTTGTTCAAGGGAATGTCGGGAGTGCTCCTAAGCCCCGGACGCGGCCTGTTCATTTTCAGCCCGATATTCCTGTTTGCTGTCCCGATGTTCCTCTACGCCTTCTGGCCGCGCTCAAAATTGCGTCCCATCTACGTCCTGCTGGCAGTGGGCGCGCTGGCGGACCTGATCCTGTTTTCGCGCTGGAGCGTATGGTGGGGCGGATGGTCCTTCGGCTATCGCATGCTTCTGGAGATGTTGCCGGCGCTATGCATTTTCCTGGCGCTCACCTGGGAACGGTGGATTGCTCTTCGACTGTGGCGCCGCGCCTTGTTCCTGCTGGCTGCATTGGTCTCGTTATACATCCAGTTCCTGGGCGCCTGGTTTTTCCCGAGCGATTGGAACGGCCGGGTGAATATCGACGGCAATCCGGACCGCAACTGGGACTGGCGCGATTCGGAACTTGCCGCATTGCAGAAGAATTTCATGCTCAAACTGAAGGGCGATAAGAAATAGGCGGCTGAGAAAAACACAGCCAATAATGGCTTAAATACTTCTAATACCGAGTCGCAATCAAAGAGCACGTCAGCAGAGTGACATGGCTACAACAAATCCAAGCTGTAGCCGCGTCACTCTGCTGACGCGTTCCTTTTCCGATGAATGCAAAACGGTATAAGCCAGAAAAGCCAATCGAGCCAAACCCGCGTGAAGCTCGAATTTAAAAATACAATTGCCGGCGGGACGCCAGCGCTCCAAAAAATCCAAATTACGAGGTGCAAGGTTTTGCCGGAATTTGCGAAGCATTTGGACTGCGGTAGCGACTTGTCCGCCGTAGCCCTGGTCGCCTAAGGCGCTGCCAATGGCAGGTAAACCTTGGCGTAGGTGGAAGATACCGCCTTTTATTCCGGCATGTGCAAACTTGCCGGCACTCGATGAAATTCTTTCACCTAGAACAAGGCTGAATCTTCGCTTCAGCACTCCAGGGATTGCTGCGCAATCGAGGATGTCGCAAGCTACTCAAGAAGACTGAAAGCCTTTGCGTGAGCATTTAATATGACAGCGTCCCATTCGCCATCAGTCACTTCTGCGGAGTGTTTCCATCCCGTTCAGTTGATTGTGTAGGATTTGACCCCAATCCTAGAACCCCAATCCTAGAAGGAATTATTTTTTGGCTTTTTCCAGTATTAAAACCTTGGAATCCTTTTTCCTTATTAAAACAATTTTCTTTTCGGAAGAGATAATATCAAAGACATTGAACTCTTCTCCACCAGCAATGAAATCATCGTTAATCCTGACCGTAAGTTCCATACTGTTATCATTTGCGGACAGGACGGCAAAGAATTCAGAATTAATTTTAAATTCTCTTGCCTTATGTGGAATCTCAGAATTCTTTGAAATGAATACAATGCCATCCTCGGACTTCTCTTTAATGACGCAATCATTGAATCCCAGCATAAATTTTCCCATATGCACCTGCAATTTATACTGTACCTCATTGATGCGCTTAAGATAGAATCCCGGGTTCTCGTTGACCCTTGCAAGCAATTCAATATTCTTCACATAGAATGTATGTTTGCCAATAGCCTCTATTGAGCCGTCTGATAAGCAGCCGGAAATAATGGAAAGAAAGAAAAATAAAATGAACAAGGAAGAACAATACCATGCTGTGTATGTCATAGTATTATAATGTCTGCAAGGATTATTTTTCATTTTAGCCCATTTATTACCTAAACAACTCAAGTGCCATTCCACGCTATTTATTGATACCGAGTGTGTTTATTCCTTTGCGACTTTGTGCCTTTGCGAGAGAATATTTCCTGTGATAACAAGTTACTCAAATACCGCCAGTGCGCCGTCCTCGGGAGGATTGAAAGTGGCGTAGGTTGCCGGCCAGACCATGAAGTCCTGGAGATCGGCGCCATAGGTGTGGTTGTCGTCAACCATGAACCCGAGCCGGAATGTTTTTCCCGGCGCCACCTCGACCATATCCTTTTCCGTACCCGAATATGTGTCGGCATCCATCGGCAGCATGAATTCGGTTATCATCACCCGGCAATCGGACATGTCGATACCGTAGATCGCCTCGATCAGACCGCGTTCGCTGATGTCGGCCGCGGAATCGCGCAGCACAATGCAGCGCGGCGCCTTCTGTTTGTCGAGCAGTTTTTCCAGGTTGCCTGCCGCGAAACGCTGTCGGATGATGATGTCTCCGGCATCTGATGTGCGGGCGATGTCGAATTTGAAGCCGGGTCCGAATCCGTTGATCGCCATCTCGACGCAGTCCTGCATGTAATGGGCCGGTACCGGCTGCTCGACCATGAAGGGCGCGTCCTTGAAGCGGAGTATCTGGAAATACAGGTTCTTGCCTTCGTATGCCATCCGCACTACCGCGCTCGCATATCGCGGTCCGGTTATAGGGCCGGTAGCGGTATCAGGAGTGATTATGATCTGAGGGACGATTCCGAGTTTGCGCCATTTGGCCGGATCGCCGTCGATGGGCAGCGGCTTGTCAAGCTTGCGCACGGTGAGTGTCGGCGGCGCAGGCCTTACATTGATCTTTCCCGGAACAGACGATGGCAGAGCCGCCAGTTCTGCCGCCAGCTTGTCCGATACGGCAAATTCCTGTTTCGTCGCCGTAATCTTGTCGGCGCCCAGAATACGGAACCAGTGCTGCGCGCCATTATAGTTGTCGGACAGCAGGCCATAGGTGCGGCCGTCCTTGCCGCGGTAGACCTGGAGCGCGGTCGGATGGTCGATCCAGTAGCCGTTGTAATGCGCCGCCTTTGGCAGACCGAAACAACCGAGCCCGAGCCCATCGGTGTTGAACGCCAGAAGTTCGGCGGAAGTGCCGACCGAGGTGACGACGAGTGGTCCGACAACGCTGCTGCCCATGATCCCCTGGTGCTGCGGAAGCAGGTTTGCCCAGCGCATCTTGCCATTGGCGTCCACGCCGACCAGATCGGTGCCGACACCGTTGAAAATTCCGCCGCCGCCGGTGGAGGTTCCAAGATACATCGCGCCGACAGCGCTACCGTCCGGAAGAGGTTCGAAATAGGCGAATCTCGACAGTTTCTCCTCGGTGAAAGTGTGCGGCGAGATCATGTTTTTCTCTGCCGGAACGAGAATGCGGGCATCGGCCTTATAGGATGGAATTCCGTCGGGGCCCAGACCGGCGCACGGAAGACGTGCAAACAGGTTCTGTCCTTCCTGAAGGATCAGAATGTCGCCGTTGGGTTGTGGACGGAACCAGGAGTAGAACAGGTTGGGATACTGGCCGAACGGTTCATCCTTGTCCGTATCGTCAATCTTGCCGTCGCCGTTCGTGTCCTTGCGGACGATCCATTTATTGTCCTTGTTGACGATCTCCATGAGTGCGACGTGCTTGAAATGTGCGTTGTCGACCAAGGCGATGCCCACTCCCTGGTTCGGACGGAACTTCTCGTTAAGCACGACATACATCGCGAAAGTTTTGCCACCGAGCGAGAATTCGCCAACAACGTTGGCCGGCTGCGAAAACTTGCCGAGTTCCCAGAATCCTTCCGGTTTCCAGGTCCCCTTGCTTTCGTCGAGACGGAGGCTCCAGCGGGTATCCATGTCGTAACGCCGTTCCAGATCGGCATATGACGGACAGGTGGCGTTGCCGAACACGCCGTAGGTACTCCACAGGGCTTTTCCATCCGGGTCGAAAACGAGCAGGCGACGCGAGTCGCCAACCGCGATCTGTCCCTGCGGTCCGACCGCCATGCATACATGATCCTTTGATCCCTGGAAGGTGAAACGGTCCGGTTCGATCTGACCTGCAGGTCCGTCGCCGCGTCCGATGGTGCGCAACGGCTTTAGCGTCACGCCGTCGCGTGCATCGAACACGTGGATCTTGCCGTCCTTGCGCGAAGCAATGGCGACAATTCCGTTTGCAGCGCCCATACATGCAGGCTCTTCAACCGGGGTTAGAGTCGCTTTCACAGTTCCCTTTGCGTCCATTGCAATGACATTGTTGTCGCTCAGAAGCCAGAACATTCCGGTGCTCTGGTCTCCGGCAGGCCATGCCGGCTTCGGCAGATCGACCGAACGCTTGAACTCAGGATTGTCAGTGTTGCCGAACCATACCTTGCCATTTTTGTCAGTCACCATCAGGATGCCGTTAGCCTCGGCAATTCCGGTGGCGCAGTCCTTGCCGATCGTAAAGCTGCACGAACCTTTCTTGAGTGATGGCCATGGCGTGATGATGCCGGTTGAGCCGTCGAGACGCATTACGCGCTGCTTGTCGCCCGACTCGCGCAGGACATATACGAAACCGTCCTTGCCGGAAGCGATCCCCTTGACGTCGGCAGGTGAGCGGAACGTCCACATGAATTTGCCGGTGGGCCCATCATATCCGCGAAGGTTGACGAAATTTTCAGCCCAGCCGTCGCAGCCCGGAATCACGTTGCCCTTGGCGTCGAACCCGACGCGGGCATTCATTACTGGGGCGCTGCCGCCGACCGGCGTAGTATGTCCCGTGTTACCAACCATGCCGAGATATTCCATAGCCAGCGCGGCGTTCGCGATCCGGAGTTCAAATTTACCGGCAGGGATCGGCTTGCCCTGAAAATCGCGCGACGGCAGCCAGTAGGAGTAAGTACCTTTGCGTAGCGGAAGATTTTGGAACAGGTAGCAGACCTCGCGTCCTTCCGCAGTGAAGACTCCTGCACTGGTTACGCCTGAAGTATCACCGATCGCAAATGTGCCGTCGGCAGGACGTGGCGCCTTTACTTCGCTTTCGAATGCGCCGGCGTCTGGAAATCCGCGCCGAGGCTTGCCGTCGATATCGGTATCCGGCGCCTTGATGTCTGCGAGTTTCGCAATTCCCCAGTCCGCGGTGGTGACGCGGTCCAGTGCCCAAGTCAACGCGTTGACCGGATGGAAATCGTTCTTGGCGGCATCGGAGACTGCCACGTTCTGCTGGACGGAATGTTCGTCGAGTCCGGTCAGGCTGTTCCAGTATCCGACCGACTTGCGAGGGTTCTGTCCCTCAAACTTGCCTATATACAGGGAAGAGTAGCAGTTGTAGTCGAGGGTCAGTCCTTTTGCGGCTGCGCCGACGATCGAACCGATTGCGCTTCCGGTGATGCAGTTATTGAAGGCGGTGGTCTTGTCGCCGGCCGGCAGATTGAGTCCGGCGGAAGCGTTGTTGGCGAGAGTGCAGTTCACCACGACGTTGCCGGAACCGCCGTTGATTATCAGACCGAACATGTTACCGGTCGCCAACACGTTCTCCAGTCGTCCGCTGCTGACCTTGTCGAAAATTGCGCCGTTGACAGCGCCGCTGAGCCATACGCGGCTGACCACGATCTTCGATGCGCCGTTCACCGACAAATCGGTCTTGCCGGCTCCCCTGATCGCGAGATCGCTGATGCTGCATCCTTCGCCACCGTCAACGCTTACGCCGACTTCCAGATCTTTTGCGTCGATGATCGTCTTGTCATATCCTGCGCCCTTGAGCGAAACTCCTTTCGGCAACGCCACGGATCCGGTGAAGACACCGGCCTCCAGAGTGACTGTTTCGCCCGGCTTGCAGTTGGCGACAGCCTTGCCCAGATCCTCACCCGGTTTTAAGGTGAGCGCCGACAGGTCGGCGGCTGAAGCGAAGAGGATGAAAAGAATCGTTGCGACACCCCGGATTGAGTGCGAATTTCGCACAAGTGAAAAACGGGGACGGCTGGCTGTGGCAGGTGTTTTGTTTTTCATAATCCTGCAAAGATAGCAAGAGGCTGAAGACAAATCAAGCAACTAAGGGCAAATGAGCTGATTCAAGAAATACG
>JANYBI010000136.1 GCA_025360875.1 Lentisphaerota bacterium | reverse complement strand
ATATGGACACATTCTTCCGGGCGAACTATGACCCATACGAGCTTCTGAAAAGAATGTATGCTGCGGAACGCCACCTCAAGATTAACGATTATGACCGTAAGGAGATAATAAAGGAATATCAGGAGAAATTCCTTTCAGGTGAGAATGGAATTGCATTGCCCGAACCGGATCCTCTTTTTAACGAGATCACAGTCCAGGGCTTCAAATCGCAAGGGACATACATCGACACGCTGAGGGTCAGCATGGTGGATATCCAGAACGACAATAAGAGCATGTGGGTTGATGCATCCCTCTGGAACACCGATTTCTTCAACCAGGGGGCCATCCGTTCCGTTGAAGTTATCAAGGGCAAGCCCGAAATGCCGTACAAGGTATGGTATCAGAAACAGGATGACGCGCCGCTCGCTATAGTGATTCCCGGTTTCGGCACGCATTTCACGAGTACGCACGCCTCCAGAATTTCTGAAATCCTTTTCAGCCAGGGTTACACGGTAGTTGTGTTGAACAGTGCGTTCAACTGGGAGTTCATGGCCACTGCGGGAGCTGCGCCCGTGCCCGGCTATGTTCCTTCGGATGCCGAGGATGTAAGAGTAGCCACTGCTGCAGTAATCAAGCATCTGGAGGACAAGGGGCTCCGCTTTCAGAAGAAAATCATGGTCGGCTATTCGCTTGGGGGAACGCATGCGCTGTTCATTGGCGCAAAGGAGAAGGCGGAGCCGAAGCTGAAAATTGACCGATTCGTGGCAATCAATCCGCTTATTGATACGGCGGAATCGGTTTCGGCTGTTGATAAAACGTCACTCGCATGGAAAAAATGGCCGAGTGAACAGATTTTTGACCGTGGGGTTTTTGCAGCAGGGAAAATGATTTCTATCATTAGGAAACAATATGAACCTTACGGAGAGCCGGCGCCGGCAAAGGAGAAAAACGGAACAGGGCCGGTCGTCGGCAAAAGCGTACCCCCATCTGCACCTACAACAGGTGAAACAGCGCATGCGGGAATAGACAAGGAACCGGCAAAGTGCGCGCCGCTTCCGTTTAACGACCTTGAAGCACAGGTGCTGATTTCCTTCAATTACAAGATTACCCTGGAGGAAATGATTGTCAGCATAGTAAGAAACAACGGGCCGCTGAACAGTTTTAAAAACAAGTGTTCCTGGGGAAACAGGACCGAGTTCTATCGCGAAATAAGTCAATTGTCCTTTGACGACTATAATAAGATATTGCTGGTCAAATACCTTTCGGATATGGAGAAACGTGCAGTATCTAAAGATGAAATCGAAAAAAATTCCAGTCTCATGTCGATGGAGGATTTTCTGAGGAACGGGCAGAATGTTTTTGTCATTAGTTCGTCAAACGATTTTCTGGATACTCACACAGACCACCAATGGCTTAAGAAAACAATGGGTGACAGATGCTTTTTCTACAATGGTGGAGGGCACTTGGGAGAGCTTTATTTTGCCGGATCTCAAAATAAGCTGGCTTCATTGGCTGGAGAGCTGATAAACAGACAAACACGACCGATGTCTCTGGACAGAAAATAGCCGCCGGCAAGTTCGAAGAAACGAAGTAGCACATGTTTTTCTTGAACTCAGCCCAGAGTCATCCCACAGGAGGGCTCCGTAAATAAACAATATTGTTATCGAGGTTGAACAGGGGGCAGATATTATGTCACAAACAGAGGCAAATCCCCAAAAGGTTTTTGAGAAGATTTTTTCATCAGGCAACTTCGAAACCCTTAAGAACAGGCTTGACTCTGTTCCGCCCGCGAAGAAACCCCTTCCCAAAAGGATTCCGTTTGGAAACGATTTTTCCGATGGCGCCCTGATGAAACGCCAGGAATTGCTGAGGAGGCAGGGGATTGAGATAGATCATCTTTGCGGGAAAAATCCGCCGATGCCGGCTGAAAAACTCAAGGGAAACATCGAGAACCTCATAGGCTTTGCGATGATGCCGGTGGGGGTTATTGGTCCTTTGAGGGTGAACGGACTATATGCCGATGGGGACTTCTACATACCGATGGCGACTACTGAAGGGGCCATGATAGCCTCATATCACCGTGGGGCCTATATGATAAGCCAGTCCGGCGGAGCTAGTGTGATGTGTCTCAGCGAATCCGTTTCCAGGGCGCCGTGCTTCATATTCAACACAATACGGGAGGCTGGCACCTTCATCTCCTGGATTCTTTCCCAGGAGGAATTGTTCCATAAGATAATCGCCACCACGACATCCCATGGCAGGCTGGTCGATTTCGATACAGTGATCAACGGGAAAAACGTCTATCTGATATTCAGATATTCCACGGGTGATGCGGCAGGGCAGAACATGGTTACCGTGGCGACAGATGCAGTATGCAAGGAGATCGTTTTGAGAACCCCGGTGAAGCCTGAAAAATGGTTTCTCGAGGGCAACCTTTCCGGGGATAAGAAGGCTACCATGCTCGCTTTCCTGAACGTGCGGGGGAAAAAGGTCATTGCAGAAGCGGTGATCCTCAGGAAGCTCATCAGGAGATTCATGAATACAACACCTGAGGACATGTCCTATTGCGGAAAGATATCATCCATCGGAGGCATACAGAGCGGATCCACCGGCGTGCAGGGGCATTATTCGAATTCGCTTGCGGCAATGTTCATCGCCTGCGGACAGGATGCGGCATGCGTATCGGAGGCGTCGGTGGGCATGACGGATATGGAGGTCACGGCAGAAGGGGATCTTTATGTTTCGGTCAGTCTTCCAAATCTCATAGTCGGGACGGTAGGAGGTGGAACACATTTGCCCACGGCCAGGGAATGTTTGAAAATGATGGGCTGTGATGGAAATGGCAAGGCCAGGAAGTTTGCTGAAATTTGCGCGGCGGCATGCCTTGCCGGAGAAATATCGATTACAGGCGCACTGGCGGCGGGCGAATTTGGAAAAGCGCATGCCAGATTCAGGCATAAAGCCTAATTGCTCTGCCAGCGGCATGCGGTATCATTTGTCCTTGCAGTCAAGTATAAGCTTCGCAATATTGTATACCGCTTCCGGGTTGTTTTCTTTTTGTAGCGCTGATACATGGCGGCTGTAAGTCTCCGGTTGCATAATTTTACGCACGGCTGCGACTATCTTTTTGCGGTCTGTTACAAAATCACCGAGCTGCATTTTAAGGACATACTCGACATTGCCTTTTTCCTGTCCGGGCAAAAAGCTTGTAAGAATTATCGGCAGGCTTTTTGAAATAGCTTCCCTGATTGTTCCTGGCCCTGCTTTGGTAATGATAAGATCAGAAGCACCCATGATGTCTGAGATCTGTTCAGAAAAACCATACACTTTCATGGGGAAGCTGAATTTAGAACTATTCTCCTCAAGTCTCTTTTTGAGGGCTCGATTTCTTCCGGTCACCACTACGAGCTGTATGTCCAGGTTGCCTTTGTTTAGCGCGGCAATGTATTCAAAGATATTGCCCCCGCCTTCTCCCCCGCCCATAAATAATAATGTAAACTTGTCTGAGGCAATTCCCATAGACTTGCGCAACTCCTTTTTGGAAGAGGCAATCTTAAAGAATTTCGGTTCTATGGGAAACCCCAGTACTTCAATATTATCAATGTCATACCCATATTTTCTGCAAAGTGTTCTTGCATCTTCCGTGGCCAATACGATCCTGTCGACCAGCGGGGATATCCAGACACGGTGAAAGGTTACAGGGTCAGTCACGACCGTTATAATTGGGACATTATGATTAATTTTCCTCATTGCCATCACAGCAATATGGTTCGTCATGGGATGCACCGAAACGATTATGTCCGGCTTCTTCTCCTTTATAAGCGCCTGAAGTTTCTTCCCTACAAAGGGTGCAGAGACTTTAGCCATGATTAGGATAGACAAGTTGCTGTTGGTCGTATGATACAAAACACCCCATAGGAGAGGGAAATATCTTGTAATTGGGGCATACATGTTTGCAAGAAGGCTAATTAATTTGTTTGAAGAGGCGAAAACATCAGCTAACTCCTGTTTCGGTGCGTCATCGCCCATAATCTCCTTTACAGTTTCAACTAAGGCGTTGGCCGCGCTCCGATGACCGCCGCCGGTTTCTGAAAACAGATAAAGGATCTTCTTGTTTCTCATGCTATTCCTGATCGGAGTTATTTTAAGTGGGTCATTAGAATAGACTGGCCCACTGTAATTTCAAGACTCAATCCGGATATAAGACTCAGGAAAATAGGAGACACATGTGACTGGACAACAGGAATATTTTATTGTCTGCCTGATTTTTTCAGTCTGCCGGCAAGAACGGCTACCATCGAATTTGCAGTCAGTCCATGGGCGACAACACTCATTATTATGGATCATCCTTTGCGGCGCACAGCGACTATTGCGATATCGTCGGACTGGGGATTGCCGGCGGCGAATTTCCTTATGCTTTCAAGTATGATGCCCGCGGTATTCGCAGCGGTCTGTCCAGGACTGCGCGAGAGGCACTCAAACAGTCGTTTGTCGCCGAACATGTCGTTATTGGCATTGAAGGCTTCAGTGACTCCGTCGGTATACAGGATCAGTGTTTCACCCTGCGCCATGGTTATTGATTCGCCTTTGATGCCAAGTTCAGGGAACATTCCTGCAATTGTTCCTGTGGAACGGAAGACGAAGCGTGGCGAGCCATCCACTCCTATGAGGACCAGCGGATTGTGTCCTGCATTTGCCCCTGTCACTCGGCCCGATGGCAGGTCCACGACAACGCATGCCATTGTGACGAACATCCCGTAGGGATTCTGTATCGTAAGTTCAGCGTTGAGATGGCTGAGAATTTCCTCTGGCTGCGCGAACTGCCGGGCCATGGTCCGCGCCAGTGTGACGGTGACAGCCATGAACAGGGCCGCCGGTATTCCCTTGCCCGACACATCGCCGATGAGCACCACCACACGGTCTTCGCCCACCCTTATGACTTCGAAGAGATCTCCACCAACCTGTTTTGCCGGTTCGATGATGGCGCAAATATCCAATCCGGTGTCCTTTGTGCAGGGAGAAAGGTCAGAAGGCAGGATTCCCATCTGGATTTCGCGGGCGATCTTCAGTTCAGATTCAATAGCTTCACGGACGGCGTCAGCATAGGCCTTGGCCTTTACCAGCGAACGGACCCTGGCCTTGACCTCCAATATCTCGAATGGCTTGGTCAGGTAATCGTTCGCCCCAATTTCAAATCCGCGCGCCTTGTCCTGTACATCTTCAAGCGAGCTTAAGAACATGATTGGGAGGTCTTTGGTCGATTCGGAGGCCCTTAGGCGGCGGCAGACTTCGTAGCCGTCAATGCCCGGCATTACGATGTCCAGAAGGATTAGGTCCGGCGGATTCTTCTTCACATTGCGCAGGGCGCTTTCTCCATCAAGGGCGATGCTCAGCTTGTATTCGCTTTTGAGCGCCTCGACTAGGATGTCCACGTTGGTCTTGACGTCGTCCACTATCAGTATCCGGCATTCAGAAAGTTCTTTCATCATTTCCTCAAGTGCGGGTATTTTCCCATTTCCATCTGGTGATTATCCGGTATGCATGCATTTCTATCAAAAGCATATCATGCCACATCAGGAAACATTCTTCAAATGAGACCGTTCAGGAAGAATGTGTTCATCATGCCATGCCCCTTCAGCTCGACAGATCCACGCGCTTCAAATGCGAATTCCTTGCTGAGGCGCAGGCAGACCTCTTGGCTGACATGGATGCGGCCAGGTGTCCCATGCGATTCGAGGCGGCTGGCGATATTCACCGTGCTGCCCCAGATGTCGTAGATGAACTTGTGCTTGCCGATGACGCCGGCGACAACGGCTCCAACATGCATCCCGATACGGAGTTTTATCTCGCCGGAACTATGTTTGACCTTGCGTGCAGCCTCCAGCATTTCCAGCGCCATGTGCCCCATTGCCGGGAGATGGTCCGGATGCGCTTCGGGCAGACCTCCTGCTATCATGTAGGAATCCCCTATCGTCTTGATCTTTTCCAGAGAGTGCTTCTTCGCCAGCTCGTCAAAGGAGGAGAATATTCCGTTCAGAAGTTCTACAAGTTCCACCGGCGAAAGGCGTCCGGCAATTGGTGTGAACCCGACGATGTCGGCAAAAAGCACGGACGCGTCTTCGAAGCGTTCGGCAATGATGCCCGTCTGCAGTTTCAGGCATTCGGCGATCCTGGGAGGCAGCACGTTCAGGAGCAGGCGCTGGTTCTCCCGGTTGAGGCGGCTAATGGTGATATGGGTGTTCACCCGGGCCAGAAGTTCGTGTGCGTTGAAAGGCTTCCCGACGTAGTCCACTGCGCCAGATTCAAAGCCTTTCACAATATCTGCGACCTCGGTCTTGGCGGTGAGGAAAATGATTGGAATCTCTTTCCAATCTGTGACCTTCTTGATGCGATTGCATGTCTCGAGGCCGTCAATGCCGGGCATCATTACGTCCAGCAGGATAAGATCGGGGCGGATACGTGAGAGGACATCCAGGGCCTGCATGCCGTCCGTGGCGATGCTGAGCTGGTATCCTGCGCCACGTAAAATGCCCGACAGCGCCTGAATGTTGGCAGGAGTGTCGTCAACCACCAGGATGCGTTCATTCATTTACAAAACCCTTCTGAGGATATGGATTTTTCCAGCAGGGCCAGGGCTTCGCCGAAAGCATAGCCTTGTACGTGTTTTTCAAATTGTGCGAAATCCACAGCTGCGAAGATCGCGTGGAACACATCCCTGTTATTTTCCAGGCAGTCGCCTGCGGCGGCGTCGAATTCGCCAAGTTGCTTGCGCATGAGAGAAACCACACTCCTGATCTTTTCCGGATCGGCCGGTGCGGCAGGCGCAATCTCCACTTTGTCCTGTGGCCTGTGATGCAGGGCAGGCCCAAGCTGGCCGATCATATCCGTCAGGAGCCCGGACAGACGCTGTCTGAACGATTCGATACGGCTGATATCTGCACGGGCGCCTATGGCTTTCTCCAGTTCCCCGGCGGTTGACATGATGGTATCGGCGCCGAGATTGCCGGCCACACCTTTGATCGAGTGGGCCTCTCTCTCGGCACCCGCCGGGTCGCCCTTTGCGAGGAATGCGGCAATGCGTTCAGGAGTTCCGGCCTGCTGTTCCACAAACTGGCGCAGAAGTTTCAAGTAGAGTTTCCGGTTTCCAGCGACACGCAGCAGGCCTTTTCCAGTGTTTAGACCCTCAACGGATGGCAAGTCGTCTCCGCCTGCTGAAACTTTTCCGGCCTGTGGAGCAGGGGTATCAGTAACAACGCCCGTCTTGCCGTGTGTGACGGATGCAGGTTGATAGTAGCGGCCGACTGTTTCGAACAGTGCGTCCGGGTCAATTGGTTTTGATATATGATCGTTCATTCCAGCGGCAAGACATCGCTGCTTCTCCTCCATTGTGGCATGCGCCGTCATGGCGATTATAGGAAGCTTTGCGAAGCGCGCTTCCGATCGAATCTTCGCCGTTGCCTGGTACCCGTCCATTTCCGGCATCTGGAGATCCATCAGGATCAGATCATATCCTGCCGGTTTCTGGCACAACAGCGCTACTGCTTCTAGGCCATTGTTGGACACCGTTATGTGAGCACCGGCGCCTTCGAGCAATTCCACGGCGATCTGCTGGTTGATCTCGTTGTCTTCCGCTAGGAGAATCCGCGCGCCGTTCAGCCGGGCGCTGTGAGGCTCGTTACCTGCCGCCTGTGCGGTTTCGTCAGAAGTCGGAGCAAACAGCGTTACCAGCGTGTCCACCAGCATGGACTTGGTGACGGGCTTGACCAGGAAATCATCGATGCCAAGACGTTCCGCTTCCTCGCGCACCTCTTCGCGGCCGAAGGCAGTCACCATGACGATATCCGGTTGTTGCCTGAGCGTCTCGTCGCTCTTGATGCGGCGGGTCGCCTGCAACCCGTCCATGCCGGGCATCCGCCAATCCATGAAGACTAGATCGTAGGGTGCGGACAGATCGTGCTGCTTCACGGCCGCCAACGCCTCGGCGCCGGAACTCGCCATGTCCACATGCCCGGTGATGCCTTGCAGCGCTTCCGCCAGGATTTCCCGCGCCGCAGAATTGTCATCCACGACCAGCACCTTGAGATTGGACAACTGCTCCGGTAAGATCTTCCCGTTTCCGGTGGCCGAACCAAGTCCAAGCCATACGGTGAAAAGGAATGTGCTGCCCACGCCCGCTTCGCTTTCGATCCAGATCCGGCCGCCCATCATCTCCACGAGCTTGCGCGATATGGTGAGGCCAAGTCCGGTCCCGCCGTGCTTGCGCGTGGTGGACATGTCGGCCTGGGTGAACGCCTGGAACAGTTTTGCCGTCTGTTCAGGCGTCATGCCGATACCGGTGTCTCGCACGGAGAACTTGAGTTGCACCTTCTCCCCCGTCCGTTCGAGCAGTTCGATCTTCAGACGGATTTCACCTTTCTCCGTGAACTTGACCGCGTTGTTGACCAAGTTCGTGAGGATCTGTCCAAGCCGGAGCGGATCACCAATCAAATACTGGGGTATCGCGGACGAGACATCGGCGAGGAACTCCAGGCCCTTCTCGTGGGCCTTCTGGGCGGTCAGGGTGGTGACGGAACTGAGGACCTCGTCAATCTGGAAGTCGGTGCTCTCGATGTCTAGCTTTCCCGCCTCGATCTTCGAGAAATCCAGGATGTCGTTGATGATGCTGAGGAGCGAGGTTCCAGCGTTATGGACCTTGCTGACGTAGTCGCGCTGTTTGGGGTTGAGCGGAGTCTTTAGGGCGAGGTGGGAAAGGCCGATGATGGCGTTCATGGGCGTGCGGATCTCGTGGCTCATGTTCGCGAGGAACATGGACTTCATCCCGGTGGCCTCCTCCGCTGTCAGCTTGGCGGCAAGCAACTCGGCCTCCTGCCGCTTGCGGAGTGTGATGTCGGTGAAGCTGATGACTGCACCAACAATCGAACCGTCCTTTAGGATTGGCATAGCGCCATATTCTACCGCAAGGCCTGAACCATCCTTGCACCATAGGAATTCGTTATCGATACGACTTGCCTTGCCGTGCTTGTAAGCAGCGTACATAGGACACTCTTCCCTCGGATATTCGCTGCCGTCGGGCCGGTGATGGTGGAAGACGGCGTGGGAAGGCTGGTCGATGAGTTCCTCCGTGCTGAAGCCAAGCATCCGGCAGGCAGCTGGGTTCACAAAGGTTATTTTTCCCTCGTCATCCGTGCCGAAAATACCTTCAGAACTGGATTCGAGAATTAGCCGGTTGCGTTCTTCGGACAGTCGCAGTTCCTCGCTCTCCAGTGCGAAACGGAGCGCGTTGGCCATGGATTCGGTTGATTTGTCCAACCAGTTTTTTTGAATATCAGTCAGCGGCTTGAACAGGCAGATTTCAAGAACTCCGACCGATACGCCGTTAGCAATAAGCGGATAGGCTGCGATATGAGATGGAGTCATCGCGCCAAAACCAAAATGCACACGGAGTTTTTCATCGTCAGGTTCGGTTACAATAGGATGTTGCGACTGGGCGGCCTGTCCGATTATTCCGCTGCCGACGGGGAATGATTTTGGAAGGTCGGCACTGTCAGGATAAGCGTTTGCGGCCTGGCGGCAGAGGACTCCGTCCTTGTTCATGACGAACAAGGCTCCCATGGGTGCTCCCAGAAACTCAACTGCACCAGCCAGTCCTTTTTCCGCAACCTGGGACATGGTCAGATTGCCGCGGAGACGGGTGTTCAACGCCGATAGACTGGACTCTAACACAACGCGTTCCTGCGCCTGCTGCGTAAGTTTCTCCAGGTCACCTGCACGCGCGGTCAATTCTGCGGTGCGCTCGCCGACGGTGCGTTCAAGGTTTTGATTCAACTCGGCCAGACTCTGTTCACGGGACTGTATTTCGTGCGCCATTTTCTGGAAGCTCCTTGCAAGTTCACCCAATTCGTCTTGACGCGCTGGGAGATTTTCCAGCATTTCCTCGTGAAAGTTTCCATGTTCGATTGCCGTGGCTGTGTTAGTAAGGTTAAGCAGGGGGTTGGCGAGGCGCCGTGAAATGAAGGATATGATCAGGATCATTACTGCCAGACCGGCAATGCCGATCAATGCTGACCGCAGCATGAGCTGCCGCACAGGAATAAGGATCGTATCTTCGGAAATGTTGAGGACAACCTTCCATCCGGTCAGAGGCGCAGTCGCCCAGTAAATCCGCCGATGCTGTCCCTCCATGATGATTGCCTCGAATCCTTCGGGCTTTGCTGCAACATATTGTCCGCCGGGCCGGCTCATCAGGTCGGCGCCGGGAAACCCCTGCCTTAGCATTAGTTCTTCTTTTGGATGAACCAATATTTTCCCGTTGCGGCTGACGAGGTAAGTGTATTCATTGGCGATCCCGTTTTCTTTCACGTTGCGCTCATTCTGGAATCGAACAGAACTCACTATTTCACGGATGCGGGCCAGCGAGAGATCCGCCGTGGCGACGCCTATGAATTTCTTATCTGCATCGAACATTGGAACTGAAAGCGTTACCATCGCGATATTGGAACCACCCTCGTCAAAATATGGTTCCGAGACATAAAACTTCTGCGTATTCTTGGGGCCGACATACCATTCCTGTTTCGCATCGTGGTAATCATACTCAACTTTATTTTTGTTAGGCCAGCTCTTGCGATCCACCCACGGCATCGAGTCCTCATCCTGCCAGTTCTTGTGCTCGAAGGCCATGGCGAGTCCAAAAACCTCGTTCTCGGGCATCTGTGAGAGGAGCTGCGCCATAAGCGTAACCATGGAAGGGTCGGGATCTCTTCCATACGCCTGCTGGCGGCTGGCAGTGCTGCGTGGCAACATGCCGATTCGCGCGATAAAGTCATCCAGCTGGCTGGCGGCCGTATGAATCTTGGAAATTGCCAAGGTGTTGGTCTGATGTTCCAGCTCAGCGCGGCTTGTGTGGTAGTTGATCCACAGGGTCAATCCGAGAACCAGTCCCGCCGTGATTCCGACGCTGATCTGCAGCTTGCGTGTGATGCTTAAGTTGAAGAAAGGCTGTTTCATTTCATTTCTTTTCTTCTTTGTTGACGGATGCAGCCCTGGTCATGGGCGCATATGCCGATGGCAATTATGGTTCTCAGACTGCTAGAAGTATAATATGAGATGAAAAGCAAATCAAGTAGGACGCCATGGAACACTTGAAGTATGTATACTGGCGTTTTCCGCCGCCCCCTGCGAAAAAGGAATAGGTCTTTCTCTTACACAGACGCAGAACCACAAGATTAAATATCAGGAGAACAATATATTCTGGTTGAAATGTGAACATATCTTGACATATAATTATATATGATTATATTTATACACATCATGAAAACCCATAAGCAAATAAATGATGCGATTGATGTGATCCGCAGGCATGGTGTAGTCCGTGTAAAGGATCTTGTCGATAATAACATTCATCCAGAGTGTCTGCGCCGTCTTTGTAAAAAAGGCATAGTCATGAAACAGGGAAGGGGGATTTATATTCTTGCAGATGGCAAATATACGGAACACCACAGTTTTGCCGAGGTTTCAAAATGGATTCCCAGCAGCGTTGTCTGCCTTGTTTCCGCTCTTAGATTTCATAACATAGGGACCCAGTCCCCGCAAAAAGTCTGGATTGCTCTTGGTCGCAGGTGTGCGTGCCCAAGGCTCAAATATCCTCCGGTCAAGGTTTTTAGATTTTCAGGACAAGCTCTTTCAGAAGGAGTTGAAGAACATAAGATAGATGGTGTTACTGTAAAAATATATGGCATTGCCAAGACTGTTGCCGACTGTTTTAAATATAGGAATAAAATAGGGTCTGATGTTGCAGTCGAGGCTCTCCGGGAAACCATCAGATACAAAAAATGCACAAGTGATGACCTGTGGAAATATGCTAAAATCTGCCGTGTCTGGAATGTAATCCGCCCCTACCTTGAGGCAATGCAATGAGCGTCCAAAATCCAACCAACATGCCTGCATCCGTCAAACAGCGCTTGCTTAACATAAGCAGGATTCAAAACACAGAAGCGAATCTGATCTTTACAAGATATGCAATTGAAAGGTTGCTGTATCGCATTTCAATATCTGATTATTCAAGCTTGTTCATCCTAAAGGGCGCAGTTCTTTTCTGGGCGTGGACCAGGATACCTTATCGGTCTACGATGGATTTGGATTTAATGGTGAAAAAGGAAATTGCCATCCCCGAGGTTGAGGAAATTTTCCGCAAAATCTGCTGTGTGGATGCCCAGCCAGACGGCGTGGAGTTCAAGCCTGCTACTGTAAAGGCCGAGGATATAAGAGAGGGAGAACTCTATCATGGAAGACGTGTAAGGATGATTGGTTTTCTTGGAACTGCTAGAATCAATGTCCAGATAGATATTGGATTTGGAGACAAGGTAGTGCCGGCAGAGGAAAATATAAAATTCCCAGTGCTCCTTGATTTTCCGGTTCCGTCCATAAAAGCATATAACAGGATTACCGTTGTCGCAGAAAAATTTGAGGCAATGGTCAATCTCGGCATGCAAAACAGCAGGATGAAGGACTTTTATGACATATGGATTCTCAGAAGAGATTTCGAGTTTGAAGGAGAGGTTCTTGTCAATGCGGTAAAAGCGACATTTCAAAGAAGGAAAACGGAATTGCCGCAAAACATTCCACTGGCATTGACAACTGATTTTTATAATGATCATATTAAGAAAACGCAATGGAAGGCATTTATTTCCAAAGGCAGTTTTTCTGCGGTTGAAACAAGCTTGAAAATTGTGGCAGGCCAGATTTCAGATTTCATTCTTCCGCCTTTGAATGCAATAATCCAAAGTGGGAATTTCCAAAAAAGATGGCCGCCGGGAGGGCCATGGGAATGAGCGCAATTGCGTTTAACTCCCGCAAAACCAGTTTGTCTGGAAGAAAGATTTTCTTTGTTTCTGGAAATTTCAGCTATTGGAAATCCTGCGCCTTTGTGCCTCTGTGAGATAATCGTATTTTCTAGATTTCCATCCTGAAGAAGTGGCAGTTCCAGGGCTTGAGATCGACATAGAGGCCGTTGTCCATCATCTCGGAGCCCAGCCTGTCATATTTTTCTCCATTGAGGAGGTCTGTCATCCGGAATACCTTTCCCCCGATGTCGTCCCAGGAGACTTTCACATTTGCCTGGGAGGGATGGGCGCTGAAATTGATGACGATAAGATATTTGGAATCATCCTTCCGCCAGGTCCATGCGAGGATATTACGGCAGCTGCAGTTGTCAGGCCATCCGCGAATTTCGCAAGTCTGCCAGCAGCCGTTGCGGAACACATCCTTGTCGGTTGCAGCCAGCAGGATCTGGTAGAATTTCAGCAGCATCGGATCAGAGGGTTCCTCCGGACGTCTTCCGAGAAAGACCGGAACCCTTGTTTTCCGTCCATCCAGCTGCCCCTCGTGGATAAGCCTGGCTCCGGGAAGAGTGGAGAAGATTACGGCGGCCATTCTCGCCTTTTCGCTATGGAACGAGCTTGCGGCGCGGGGTTCGTCATGGTTCTCTATGAAACGTATGAGTCTGTCCTGGTATGCCATGTCGGCGAGAAGGTGCTGCCTGACTTCCTCGGCGCCGTTGTGCTCCATCCTGTCATAGAGCTTCTTGTCATAGCAGAAATCGAAGCCCTGCTGCTGGAGTTCCCACTCGAGATCCCAATAGGCTTCGGCGATGAACAGGAAACCGGGGAACTTGCCTTTGATGGCCGGAATGAGCGATGACCAGTAGTCCGAGGACGGTTTTTGTCCGGCCCTTGCGCCCCAGGTGCGCTCGAAAATTTTGTTCATCATCAGCATCGCCATATCGCAGCGGATGCCGTCGCATTGTTCGGCGATCTCTGAAACTGTCTCGAATACGGCTTTCCTGAGGCCTGCGTCGAACGCATTGAGCTGGAGCACATCCGGCCAGGCCGGGAAATACGGATCACGGCCCAGTGCGATTACGCTGTTCCCGATCTTGATGAATGAGGAAGGATCATTGCTGAGATCCTGTTCTGAGCCGCGGATGAAATATTCCGGATGGGCAGCAGCCCAGGGATGATCCGGAGCCACATGGTTGGGGACAAAATCGAGCACGAGCCTGAGTCCGCGGCGGGCAAGCATGTCCCTGGCGCGGGCAAGACCTTCGGGACCGCCGATCTTCCTGTCGACGGCATAGTTCCTGACGCAGTATGCCGAACCGACCAGATCCTTGTCCTGGAAATCATGAAGGACATTCCGGAATTCCGACATCAGTCCGCTGTTCCCTGACGCGATCCTTATTCCAGCCGGACTTCTCTCCCAGACGCCCATGAACCAGACCGCGTTGACCCCGAGCGAGGCGATGTAATCCCATTCCTCGTTTGGTATGGACGCAAGCGTGATGTTTTTCCTATATTTCCCGCTCAGCTCATTCAGCCAGACAAAGGTGTTGATCTCATAGATCGAGGGGTATTTCGCCCAGGTGCGCATGTTGTTACCTTTCTTTTTAGAATAAGACACGCTGAAGCTGTGAACTCCAACAGAGACAAGACACGCTGAAGTTCCAGGCTCCAGAAATTATATTCTCATCAAAATTAGAAGATAAGTGCTTAATCTGAATTCATCAATGAAGTTGGAGTTCACAGCTTTAGCGTGCTCTTAGAAATTGTCCCAATCT
>JANYBI010000127.1 GCA_025360875.1 Lentisphaerota bacterium | reverse complement strand
CTGTGTCAATGAGACATCCCCCCACCTCTTCAATTATGCCCTTGTG
Organism: Lentisphaerota bacterium; assembly: GCA_025360875.1. Lineage (GTDB taxonomy): Bacteria > Verrucomicrobiota > Lentisphaeria > Victivallales > GWF2-50-93 > GWF2-50-93. The sequence goes on along the minus strand of JANYBI010000127.1, from coordinate 2,976 downwards.
TTTCCCTGCGCTCCGCATGAATCGGAGTGGAAGATGTTTTTCTCCGCCTTGCTGGACGTGTCCAGTTCGCTCCAGAAGGAACTTGGAATAACTATCAATCCTTATTACCAGCTTGACGGCAATCCGACACGCACGGACTACATACGTCTTGTAAACGATATCAGGAAGGAGCGGCTTGCAGGAATAATTTTCGCATCAGCGGTTTTCATGATGGAAAAGACGCCGGCAGTGCTTGAAGGCAATATCCCGAAAATTATAATTGGAAACAAGCGGGAGATAGACAGTATTCCAAATATAAGGTTAAATGACATTTCCTTTATTCAAAAGAGCCTTGATTACCTTGTATCCAGGAAATGCAGACGCGTTGCTTTCATTTCGGGCCGGAGCCAAAGCAAGGAATTCAGAGAACAGATTAAGCTTTCATTCGCCAGAAGAAAACTCATATATGTGCCCCAGTGGCATCATTACTGCCATCTGGGATGGACAGAACCTGCGGCCAATATCGTACACCTGCTCATGTCGTCGCTGCCAAAGACAAAGCGGCCTGACGCCATACTCGTCGGCGATGACAACCTTATCGGGCCCGTATGCGAAGGATTGAAACTCGCCAACGTCAAGATCCCCGGAGAGCTGGAACTTGTATCCCACTGTAATTTCCCAAAGGGGATTAAGCCCGCCCTGCCCGTGCAATTCATCGGCTATAACATCAATGAGCTGATGTGCGGATGCCTTGAAATACTGAAACTCCGGAAATCCTCCACAGAATTTCCAATGATGACCGAGCTTGAGGCCTGCCCCGAGGAGGAATTCACCCGGTGCAGGAACCGTAAAGTTTTCTGGGACAATTTCGCTCCGTCCTCTTGACACCGGCAACAAAATCAAGTATAATTCTGGTAGCATACATATTTATTATATTTATGTATATCTCCAAAAAAAAAGGGGGGGGGGGGTAAGATATGGAAACAGTGCAAACATCTATCGCTGTTGAACGAAACTCAGGTTCTTCAATATGCAGCTGCCGGCCGCATATTGACTATTTGAGAAACAATCAAAACGATAAAGGAGCCAACATCCGGCATTTAGCATCAGCCTCCCATAAGCCTGTATCCTTCACACTGATTGAGCTTCTGGCGGCGTGCCAGCCGAAGTTACCCGTTAGGGGACGTAGGCCAATTCGAGCAAAGTCCTTTACTTTGATCGAATTGCTTGTGGTCATTGCGATCATCGCCATTCTCGCGGCGATGCTGCTTCCGGCACTGCGCCAGGCCAAGGATAAGGCGCAGGTGATCAGCTGCATGAGCAACCAAAAGCAGATGGGGCTGGCGCTGGTATCATATGCCTCCGACTTCACCGAATATCCCACGAACTATGAAAACAGCACTACCGACTATTCTTGGAACTGGGGCGATGAATGCGCTGGCATATGGTATGGAGCTGCACCTTCAACGGCATGGAACGGCTATATTCCAAACACCAGTGATGCAGAGCCGAGTATCGCCGGAAATCAGGCAGGCGCCTGGCATCGCCTTGCCTCAGTTGGATATGTCCCGCACAAGAATATGGTTCCGACGGGGATCAATCTCTGCACTGCGGCCCTGCCCGATGGGGCATGGGGTTTCATGGGAGGGTCATTTCTAGGGCCGGCTTTGTATTCCTATAACGGTCCCCACGCCAGGGCTGCCTGTGTCTCGAACAATGGCGTCCTATCGGGCATGTACTATCTGGGGCACCATAACAAGCTCCCATGGGGTGTTCGTTTTTCGGCGGATACCCCGGCTGGCTTGACTTGGTCGCAGATAGCGTTCCTGGGCTGTCCGGGCAAATATACCAAAATCCCTACCGGAAACCAAATGGGCGATGTGGTCATTGAACCGCACGGCTTCCTATCCCCCAGTGCCGGCGCCGGCCAACATGATAGCACATCTGCAAATTACCACTATGACCGCAACTATCTTTTCGCAGACATTCACGCGGAATACCTGCATGCGGTCAGCCGAGTCGGCATACCATGATCTTCACTGAAAGTGGAAATGGGTTCCACCCCGGCAACGCTGGAAATCATAATATTGCGGTTGCATGGCATCAGGCTTTGACTGGCGAAGAACCTTCGCAACTTGATAAGAAAGCAAAATAAAGGAGCACCATAATGCAAGTAGTAGTGATAGGGGACAGCATTGTCCATGGCGGAATCGATAAGGAGTTTGGTGGCTGGGTGGCCCGTCTGAAAATAAAATCGGACAACGCGAAGCGCGGGGATCACGTCTTCAATCTCGGGCTGGGCGGAAACAGCAGCCGCGACATGCTGGCAAGGGCCGAAGCCGAAATCAGGGCCCGCCAAGGCCATGTGAAGAATGTCATCTTCAGCACCGGCACAAACGACATGAACCTCAAAATGCCGCTGGCGGAATACAAGTCGAACCTGGAACAGCTGGGCAGGATCGCATCCGGCTTCGGGAAAAAAGTCTACTTCATGGGGCTCTTCCTACGCACCGACAGGGACAGCGCCAAAGAGACTGCGGAGTATGATGCCGCAATAAGAGCTGTCTGCAAAGACGGCGGCTACACCTATATACCCACGGACGATGTCATCTGCAAGGAGGATCTTATGGATGGCTGCCATCCCAATGCCAGAGGACATGCCAAGCTCTGCGACAGGGCAGCCGAATTCATGAAGGACTGAGCGTGGTTTTCCCAACTGTCCTTGATATTTGCCTGGCAGAAGTTTATTTTCAAAGTTTTATAGATCATGGGAATTTTTAAAATGGAGAATAACACCATGCGTTTCAGAGCTCTTGCAATGGGAATTGCGATTTCAATCCTATCGTCCGCGGCTTTTGCCGGAGACAGCGCCTGTTTTATAAAGGACGGGGACAAGGTTGGTTTCTTTGGTGACAGCATAACTGAAGCCAAGGTGTATGGACAGATAACGGAACTCGTCTTCCGCCATTTCCATCCTGATGCCAAGGTCAGCTTCAT
>JANYBI010000109.1 GCA_025360875.1 Lentisphaerota bacterium | reverse complement strand
GTAGTTCAGGAGATCAGGATCCGGACGGTATTTCTTGGGCGATGACAGGACGAGATTCATTCCTGCGAGTTTCGCAGCAAGTATGAGGGAATTAGCTGTGTTGCAGGCGCAGTCGCCAAGGAATGCAATCTTGATGCCTTCAAGGCGTTCGCTGTACTCGTAGATCGTGAAGAGATCTGTCAGTATCTGGCAGGGATGGTACATGTCGGTCAGCGCGTTTATGATCGGGATGTTCGCGTATTTCGCAAACTCGATGATGTCCTCGTGCTTGAACGTCCTGATGATTACAGCATGGAGATAGCGGCTGAGCACGCGGGCAGTATCCGGGATTGACTCCCCTCTTCCGAGCTGCAGATCGTTCTGGTCGAGGAAAAGCGAGAATCCGCCAAGTTCCCGTATCCCGACTTCGAACGAGACCCTGGTCCTGGTAGATGATTTCGCGAAGATCATTCCTATGCTCTTGCCGGTGAGCGGCCTGTCTTTCGAAATGCCGCGCTCCTTCTTCATCTTGGAGGAAAGACGGAATATCTCTTTGAGATCCCTGAGGGTAATCTCTTCAACTGTAAGAAGATCATTTTGCATTTGGGGATTCCTGTAGTTGTTTTAGGGATTCATCTATTATATCCAAAGCCTCTTCGGCTTCCTTCCTTGAGACATTCAGTGGCGGAAGAAGCCTCAGTACCGTCTCGCCACAAGTAAGCACGAGAAGCCCTTTTGAAGATGCAATTTTCCTGAGTTCGTTCGCCGGCTTGTCGAGGACGACCCCAATCAGCAGACCTTTTCCCCGAACTTCCCGGACGCATTTATTTTTTTTCGCCAACTTCGAAAGGCCTGACATCAGGAATTCCGACTGTTTGACACAGTTCTCAAGAATATTTTCGCTGTCGAACGCCTCCACTACCGCCAGAGCGGCCGCGCATGCGAGCGGAGTTCCGCCGAACGTACTGGCATGTGTGCCGGCGCCCAGGACAGATCCAAGCTCCCTCTTGACCATGAACGCCCCGATCGGGAAACCATTCCCAAGAGCCTTTGCCATCGACAGCGCATCCGGTTGCACGCCATAGCCCTGCCAGGCAAAGAAGGTGCCTGTCCGGCCCATGCCGCACTGGACTTCATCATACATCAGGAGGATTCCGTGCTTGTCGCAAAGTTTCCTGACATCCTTGAGATAATCCTGTTTTGCAGGAATAATTCCGCCCTCGCCCTGCACGGGCTCGAGCATTACAGCACAGGTCTTATCGGATATTTTTTTCTCGATAGCGGAAACATCATTGAACGGAACGTGGATGAAACCGGGCATGTCCGGCGAGAATCCGGCCCTGTATTTGCTTCTTCCGGTAGCCGCGAGAGTCGCAAGTGTCCTGCCGTGGAAAGATTCTTCCATGACGATTATTTCGAACCTGCCTTTGGCGGAACCCCATTTCCTGGCAAGCTTTATCATACCTTCATTGGCTTCGGCCCCGCTGTTTGCTAAAAACACGAAACCGTCAAAGCCCTTCTCAACCAGCTTTGCCGCCAGCTGCGGCTGTTTTTCGTTCATGTAAAGATTCGAGACATGTACAAGTTTCGCCGCCTGTTCCTTGATGGCCCGGGTGACGGCCGGATGGCAGTGGCCGAGGTTGCAGACGCTTATGCCTGTACTGAAGTCGAGATATTTCCTGTTGGCGCTGTCCCAGACATATGAACCTTTGCCTTTGACCATAAGCAGGTCGGCGGAATATGTGTGCATCACATACTTGTCCTGGTACTCCAGGATTTCCTTGTAGTTTTTCTTGTCTTCAGCCATTTGCTTAAACCTTCTAAATCTGTTATGTAAAAGAGGCTTAAACTAGCCCGAATTACGGAGAAATCAAGATTTTCCAGAATCTTATCAACAGGATCAGATAACGCGCCGATCGTGAATTTTCAGAGGTTCCCTTGATTTTACAAGTTTATTATCTATATCTAATGAGAACCCACTAATCACTCAACAAAGGAACTCCTATATGCCTTTTCCTCGTCAGAATCCCGCCCGCTGGATATTTATCCTGGGCATCCTAACGCTCGCAGCCGTCTTGATGTCATCCTCCGCATCTGCCAAATCCTTTGCGATCTCCGCACCGGACCAGAACATCGTGGTACTTGGGGACAGCATCACTGCCGACGGGCGATATGCCCAAATCATGCAGACTCTGATCGACCAACAGCATCCGGATCTCCGGGTGCGGGTGCTTCCCCGCGGCGCCAGCGGCGACACCGTAAAGAGGGCATTGGAACGGTTGGAAACGGATGTGGTTCCGTGGCGGCCTTCATGGGTCCTGATCAACCTCGGCATTAATGATTCCGGTCAGTTTTCCACCGAACAGTTCCTTTATTTTTATGAGGCCATGATCAACCGTATCCAGCGTGACACCGGTGCCCGTATCGGCATCATCTCTCCGATCTTCCCTGACAACGATGGCAATCACAGCAAGCTTGACGCCTTTGTTGCCGGTCTCCGTACGCTGTCAGCCAAATACGGCTGCCTCTACATTCCCTGTTATGAAGCTTTTGCCGCGGCGCGTCCGACCTTGCCGAAAGGCGTAAAGTATTCCCCGGACGGCGTTCATCCCAACCACCTTGGCTATTGGATCTTCGGGATAACAATCATGGATGCCCTAGGGTACAGTTTTAACACACCCATTTCCGTGGAATTGCCAGTCACCCGTACCTGTACCTGGAACGCTCCCGAAGCCGCCACGCTTCCTGGCACAACGTTTACACTGGATCTGGCAACCAAGCTACAGGTCAAACTCACCGCATTTGTCCCGCAGCAGGCCACAGCCATGCGCGCCGCAAAACCGGTGGCGGTGGACGGGAAGCTGGATGAGTGGAATCTCGACAAACCTCTCCTTCTCAATCGTCCCGAACAGCTATGCGGCGGAGCCACCAGCTGGTTGCGGGAACCACCGCAAAACAAGGCCTGGTTCTCATATGATGAACGTGGTCTGACCTTCGCATTTGCCGTTGACACTCCGGTACTCATGCATACGCCGGAAGCGGCAAAAGGGGTTGAGCGGGACTGTGTGGAGCTGATGCTGGATCTTCGTACCCCCGCCGAGAAGGCAGCAGCCAAATCACCAATGTATCTGCAGGAAGGCTACCCACATATATGCCAATACGTGTTTGCACCGGCAACCAAGGACGTTCCCCAGTGCACTACCATGGTAGGCTCCGGCGACAAGAGCATGCTGGGCGACGTTGAACTGGCATCGGCGGTCACTGCCACCGGCTACATTATCGAAGGGCGTATTCCGGCCAAGCATTTTCCAAATGGTAAAATTGAGACGGGTTCGTCAGTAGGACTGGACTTTACCGTCAACGATGTCGACCGTTTCGCGCGTTCCACCCAGGTTCAGCAGATGCGCTGGTCAGGTTCCCAAATGAGCTTCTTCTGCACCCTCGAATTCGGACAACTTCTTCTGGAGAAGTGATAGGGCTCAGATACCAAGGCGACATAGCCGCAAGCAAAAAGAATTCAGAAGTCAGGAGCCAGAAGTCAGAATAAAGTGCATCACCTGACAGGATTGATTTTAACAATAATGAGTCTAGATTTAGGGAGGGGGTAGAGACATGTCGTCGCCATCCTCTGATTTTGACCAGCGAATCCCGAAATCCGTATAATAAGAAGTTGAACTAAGTATGGATAAATACGCAAAATTACGACCATGTTCAGATCAAGAAACTTGCGAGTGTAAAGAGATTTCAGGTATATTCCTGCTTGATATTTTAAGTGAGAATCCGTTGTATTGTTCTGATTGTCGTAAAGAAATTGAACCAGCTCGACTTGATTTAGATGCTGAGCTCATTGATAAAATTGCCAACTGGCTAAGTGCTTTTGATGCTTTATATAAGCTATGGCTTGATTCAGGGGAATATGAAGTCTGGGCTAAAGAGAAATTGTTGGATAAAAAAGGACAGGTTAATCAAGACGGTATGTTTCTCGCAAGAAAATTATCAGAAAAGTATCCAACGTCTTATTGGTGGTTTTGGGATACTGATGACGGAGAACCAGAATTTTGTCCTAATTGTGATTGCAACCTTCAAGATGATTTCAGGTGGGGAACTGGCAATTGCAGGAAGTGTAAAATCATGATTTAATCTTATAATTAGTGCCTGACCGAAAACGTAATATTTTCAAAAAGCACAGTACACAATAGCCCGGATTTATCGATATACTCTGTCGTCAACGCTTTCACTTTGGGAAAAAGTTGATAAATCTGATAAAATCATCTTCTAGTAGTA